>NZ_JBVITE010000060.1:0-52947 GCF_055575155.1 Kitasatospora sp. NPDC034533 | reverse complement strand
GGCGTTGACTTTTGGCACGCTGTTGAGTTCTCAAGGAACGGACGCTTCCTTCGGACCGCCTTCCGGCAGGCCCTCCGGGCTTCGTTCTTTCGTGTCCCCAGCTTATCAGACGTTTTCCGCTCCGTTTTCCGGAGTTTCATTCATCCGATCCGCTTTCGCCTTTCGGCGCTCCCGAACTCTACCAGAGTTCCTCGGTCCGTTTTCCCCGGTCGTTCTCGAATTCGAATTCGAGCCCGTTTCCGAGGGGCCGTCCCGTGGGGCAACCCGGAGAACATTACGCACCGGGTCGCCCCACGTCAAACCAGCGTCAGCCGGCGTTGAACGAGCGTCAGACCTCGACCACGACCGGCAGGATCATCGGCCGGCGGCGGTAGTTGTCCGCGACCCACTTGCCGACGGTCCGGCGGACGAGCTGCTGCACCTGACGGGGCTCCAGCACGCCGTCGCTCGCCGAGCGGTCCAGCGCCTCCTGGAGCTTCGAGACCACCGGGACGAACGCGTTGTCGTCGATGCCGGAGCCGCGGGCCTGGATGGACGGGCCGCCGACGATCTTGCCGTTGGTCGAGTCGACCGCGACGAAGACCGAGATGAAGCCCTCCTCGCCGAGGATCCTGCGGTCCTTGAGCGAGGCCTCGCTGATGTCGCCGACCGAGGAGCCGTCCACGTACACGTAACCGGCCTGCACCTTGCCGACGATCCGGGCGACGCCGCCTTCGAGATCGACGCAGACGCCGTCCTCGGCGATGACCACGCGGTTGCGCGGCACGCCGGTGGCGATGCCCAGCTCGGCGGCGGCGCGCAGGTGGCGCCACTCGCCGTGGACCGGCATCAGGTTGCGCGGCTTGCAGATGTTGAAGAAGTAGAGCAGCTCGCCGGCCGAGGCGTGGCCCGAGACGTGCACCTTGGCGTTGCCCTTGTGCACGACCTTGGCACCCCAGCGGGTCAGGCCGTTGATCACCCGGTAGACGGCGTTCTCGTTGCCCGGGATGAGCGACGAGGCCAGGACGACGGTGTCGCCCTCGACGATGCGGATCTGGTGGTCGCGGTTGGCCATCCGGGACAGCGCCGCCATCGGCTCGCCCTGCGAGCCGGTACAGATCAGCACGACCTCCTTGTCCGGCAGGTCGTCCAGCTGCTTGACGTCCACGATCATGTTGCCGGGCACCTTCAGGTAGCCGAGGTCCCGGGCGATGCCCATGTTGCGGACCATCGAGCGGCCGACGAAGGCGACCTTGCGCTTGTACTCGTGGGCGGCGTCCAGCACCTGCTGGATGCGGTGCACGTGGCTCGCGAAGGAGGCCACGATGATGCGCTTCTCGGCGTTCGCGAAGACGTTGCGCAGCGCCGCCGAGATGTCCCGCTCGTGCGGGATGAAGCCGGGGACCTCGGCGTTGGTGGAGTCCACCAGCAGCAGGTCCATGCCCTCCTCCGCCAGCTTGGCGAAGGTCGGCAGGTCGGTCAGGCGGCCGTCCAGCGGCAGCTGGTCCATCTTGAAGTCACCGGTGGCCACGACCATGCCGGCGGGGGTGCGGACCGCCACGGCGAGGGCGTCCGGGATGGAGTGGTTGACCGCGATGAACTCGCAGTCGAAGGGGCCGATGCGCTCGCGCTCGCCCTCCTTGACCTCCAGCACGTACGGCCGGATGCGGTGCTCGGCGAGCTTGGCCTCGATCAGCGCCAGGGTCAGCTTGGAGCCGATCAGCGGGATGTCCGGGTTCTCCCGCAGGAGGAACGGGACGGCGCCGATGTGGTCCTCGTGCCCGTGGGTGAGGATGATGCCGTCGACCTTGTCGAGGCGGTCCCGGATGTAGCTGAAGTCCGGGAGGATGAGGTCCACGCCGGGCTGCTCGTCCTCGGGGAAGAGGACGCCGCAGTCGATGATCAGGATGCGGTCCCCGTACTCCAGGACCGTCATGTTGCGGCCGATCTCGCCGAGGCCGCCGAGCGGGGTGATCCGGAGGGCGCCCTCCTTCAGGGCCGGGGGTGCGCCGAGCTCGGGGTGCGGGTGGCTCAAAAGACTCTCCTCACGACGCACGCCATATGCCCGGGGTCCTCCCCCTGGAGACATATGGCGTGCGTACTCAGTGTCGTTTTCCTACTGGGTCTGTGCTCTCGCGCCTGCGGTCCGGTCCAGCGGCGGACCCTGGAGGGTCCGGCGAGCCGGGGCGCGCACGTCGTTGTCTGCTACAGGTGTACCCCGCCGGCGGCGAGATCCTTCTTCAATCGCGCGACCTCCTCGGGCGTCGCGCCGACCAGCGGCGGGCGCAGCGGTCCGGCGGGCAGGCCCTGGAGCTCCAGGGCGGCCTTGGTGAGGATCACGCCCTGGGTGCGGAACATACCGCTGAACACCGGCAGCAGGCGCTGGTGGATGCTGGTGGCCTTGACCACATCGCCCGCCAGGAAGGCCTCGATCATCGCCCGCAGGTCCCCGGCCACCACGTGCCCGACGACGCTGACCACGCCGACGGCTCCGACGGACAGCAGCGGCAGGTTGAGCACGTCGTCGCCGGAGTACCAGGCGAGGTCGGCCCGGGCGATGGCCCAGGCCGCGGCGCCGAGGTCGCCCTTGGCGTCCTTGTTGGCGACGATCCGCGGGTGCTCGCCGAGCCGGACCAGCGTCTCGTGGCTCAGAGCGACCCCGCTGCGGCCCGGGATGTCGTACAGCATGACCGGCAGCCCGGTCGCGTCGGCGATGGTGACGTTGTGCCGGTACAGGCCCTCCTGCGGGGGCTTGCTGTAGTACGGCGTGACGACCAGCAGGCCGTCCGCTCCGGCGGCCTCCGCCTGCCGGGCCAGCTCGACGCTGTGGCGGGTGTCGTTGGTGCCGACGCCGGCCACCACGTGGGCGCGGTCCCCGACCGCCTCGACCACGGCGCGGACCAGCTGGTCCTTCTCGGCGTCACTGGTGGTCGGGGACTCGCCGGTGGTGCCGTTGACGACGAGGCCGTCGTTGCCGGAGTCGACGAGGTGCGTGGCGAGGCGCTGGGCGCCGTCGAGGTCGAGGTCGCCGTCGGCGGTGAACGGGGTGACCATCGCGGTCAGGACCCGGCCGAACGGCGTCTGGGGGGTGGAGGTCGGAGCCATGCGTCCAAAGCTACTCGTAGGCGGTGGGGCGTCCCCCATGCCGGTCCGGTGTTCGGACAGCTGAACCGCGTCGGTGGCACTGACGTGGGATTCCGGTGCTGCCCGCTCGGGGGTTCAGGCAGCACCGGAATCCGTGTTCACGAATGTAGGGAGCGGCCAGAAAAGCCGCAATCCAGACATGCCAGACACTCTGCCCGTATGCCCGTCGCCCCAGGTCAGGGGGCGACCCGGCCGTGCTTCTCGAAGGCCGCATGGGTGAGCGGCATGAGCCGGGCCCACTGCTCCTCCATCTGCTCGGCGACCATCTCGATCTCGCGCTGCGGGAAGGACGGCACCGCCGAGTTCTCCCGCTTGGTACGCAGCGACAGGAAGTGCATCAGCGAGCGCGAGTTGCAGGTCGCGTACATCGAGGAGAACAGGCCCACCGGCAGCACCGCGCGGGCCACCTCGCGGGCCACGCCGGCCGCCAGCATCTCCTGGTAGCGGGCGTAGGACTCGCGGTACGCGGCCTCCATCGCCCCGGTGGTGGTCCGGTGCTGCTCGGGCGTGCCCTCGTGGAACTCGTACTTGCCGGGGCGGCCCTGCTGGACCAGCTTGCGGTCCTCGCCCGGGACGTAGAAGACCGGCTGGAGCTCGCGGTAGCGGCCGGACTCCTCGTTGTAGGACCAGCCGCTGCGGTGCCGGTGGAACTCCCGGAACACGAAGATCGGCGCGCTGATGAAGAAGGTCATCGAGTTGTGCTCGAACGGCGTGCCGTGCCGGTCGCGCATCAGGAAGTTGATCAGTCCCTTGGACTTCTCCGGGTCCTGCTGGACGGCTTCCAGGGACTGCTCGCCCGCGGTCGAGACCCGGGCCGCCCAGATGACGTCCGAGTCGGCGGCGGCGCTGCGGACCAGCTCCACCGTCACGTCGCTGCGGAAGCTGGGGGCCGTCGGTTCGTCGCTCACGCGTTACTCCTTGCGGGTTCGGTGCTGTGCAGCTTGATGGCGTGCTGCATGGTCTTGCGGGCGCGCGGGGTGTCACCGGCGTCGGCGTACGCCACGGCGAGGCGGAACCAGACGCGCCAGTCGCCCGGCGCGTCCTGCGCCTCGGCCTGGCGGCGGGCGAACACCGCGTCGGCCGAGGCCCGGTCGATCCGCCCGCCCTTGCTGCGCTTCAGCTCGTCGACCGGCAGGCCGCCCTCGGCCTCCAGCTCGCGGGCCATCCGCTCGCTGGCCCTGCCGAAGCGGACGGTCTGGCGCAGGAACCAGACGCCGATCAGCGGGATCACGAAGGCGCAGATCCCGATGCCGATGCCGAGCGGCTTGCCGGTGGCGACCAGCTGGACGCCCTCCCCCACGCAGACGAGGGCGACCAGCAGCAGCACGCCGGACAGGACGAAGAAGCCGGTGCGCGAGGTCATCGGACACTCCCTGGGTTCGACACTGTCACAGGTCCAGGAAGTGTTCGAGGCCGAAGGTCAGCCCCGGCGTCCCGACGACCTTGCGGGCGCCCAGCAGGATGCCCGGCATGAAGCTGCTGTGGTGCAGCGAGTCGTGCCGGATGGTGAGCGTCTCGCCGGTGTCGCCGAACATCACCTGCTGGTGGGCGAGCAGCCCGCGCAGCCGTACCGCGTGCACCGGCACCCCGTCCACGTCGGCGCCGCGCGCGCCGGGCAGGCTGTGGGTGGTCGGGTCCTGCTGCTTCGGGCGGCCGGCCTCGGCCCGGGCGGCGGCGATCAGCTGGGCGGTGCGGGTGGCGGTGCCGCTGGGGGCGTCGGCCTTGCGGTCGTGGTGGAGCTCGACCACCTCGACCGACTCGAAGTAGCGGGCGGCGATCTGCGAGAACTTCATGCCGAGGATCGCGCCGATGGAGAAGTTCGGGGCGATCAGCAGGCCGAGCTCCGGGGCCTCGTCCAGCCAGCCGCGGACGGTGGCGAGCCGCTCGTCCGTCCAGCCGGTGGTGCCGGTGACCACGTGGATGCCGTGGTGCAGGCAGTAGTCCAGGTTGCCCATCACCGAGTCCGGGTGGGTCAGCTCGACGGCGACCTGGGCACCGGCCCGGGTCAGTTCCGCCAACTCGGAGCCGCGGCCGAGGGTGGCCACCAGTTCCAGGTCCGGCGCGGCCTCGACGGCCTTGACCGCCTCGGAGCCGATCCGTCCCTTGGCGCCGATCACGGCGACACGCAGCGTCATAGCGAAGTTCCTCTCACCAACAGGTTCAGACCAGCAGATCGGCGAGCTTGGCGGCCCGCTTGTCGTTGACCGGGCCGATCAGGGCGAGCGACGGCCGGTACGCGCCCAGCACATCACGCGCCACCGCGTGGACGTCCTCCAGGGTCACCGCCGCGATCCGCTCCAGCATCTCGTCCACCGACAGGTGGTGCCCGTAGCTGAGTTCGGCCTTGCCGATCCGGTTCATCAGCGAACCGGTGTCCTCCATGCCGAGCACCGTGGAGCCGGAGATCTGCCCGATCGCCCGCCGCAGCTCCTCCTCGGTGATGCCCTCCTCGACCACCTTGGCCAGCTCGGCGCGGCAGATCCGCAGCACCTCCTCGACCCGCTTGGGCTGGCAGCCGGCGTAGATGCCGAACAGGCCGCTGTCCGCGTAGGACGAGGAGTACGAGTAGACCGAGTACGCCAGGCCCCGCTTCTCGCGGACCTCCTGGAACAGCCGGGAGCTCATCCCGCCGCCGAGCGCCGCGTTGAGCACGCCCATCGCCCAGCGGCGCTCGTCGTGCCGGGGCACGCCGGGCACGCCGAGCACCAGGTGGGCCTGCTCGGTGGAGCGGTTGAGCACCTCGACCTTGCCGGCCGTGCGCAGCGCCTTGACGCCGCGGCGGGCCTCGGCCGGGGCCGCGGTGGAGGCCGCCAGCACCGGCGCGAAGGCCTGCTCGACCTGCTTGACCACCTTGCGGTGGTCGAGGTTGCCGGCCGCGGCGACGACCAGCTGCTCGGGCCGGTAGCGGCGGCGGTAGAAACCGGCGATCTGGTCCCGGGTGAGGGTCCGGATGGTCTCCTGGGTGCCGAGGATCGGGCGGCCGAGCGGTCCGCTGCCGTAGATGACCTTGGCGAACAGGTCGTGCACCACGTCGCCCGGGTCGTCCTCGGCCATCGCCATCTCTTCGAGGATGACGCCGCGCTCGGCCTCCACGTCCTCGGTGCGGATCAGCGAGCCGGTGAGCATGTCGCAGACCACGTCGATGGCCAGCGGCAGGTCGGTGTCCAGGACCCGGGCGTAGTAGCAGGTGTTCTCCTTCGCGGTGAAGGCGTTCATCTCGCCGCCGACCGCGTCCAGGGCCGCCGAGATGTCCAGCGCGCTGCGCCGCTCGGTGCCCTTGAAGAGCAGGTGCTCCAGGTAGTGGGTCGCGCCGTTGAGCTGCGGGGTCTCGTCCCGCGAGCCGACGCCGACCCAGATGCCGAAGGTCGCGGAGCGAACCGTCGGCAGGGTTTCGGTGACGACCCGCAGGCCGCCGGGGAGGACGGTGCGGCGTACGGTGCCGGCGCCGTCGACGCCCTTGAGCAGGGTCCGGGTGGTGCCGGGACGCTGCGTTACCGCCGGGGCCTGCGCCACGGGGGGTACCTCCAGAGGGAACGCACGTGCGGGAGCACGTGCGGACGAACGCGTGGACAACGGGGTGCGGCCCGCACGCCGGGAGGCGTACGGGCCGCGGGGTCAGCTAGCGGCGCTTCACTCGGAAGCGGCCTCGCCGCCCTCCTCGCCCTCGATGACCGGGATCAGGGAGAGCTTGCCGCGCGGGTCGATCTCGGCGATCTCGACCTGGACCTTGGCGCCGACGCCGAGGACGTCCTCGACGTTCTCGACGCGCTTGCCGCCGGCCAGCTTGCGGATCTGCGAGATGTGCAGCAGGCCGTCCTTGCCCGGCATCAGCGACACGAACGCGCCGAACGTCGTGGTCTTGACCACGGTGCCCAGGTAGCGCTCGCCGACCTCCGGCATGGTCGGGTTGGCGATCTGGTTGATCGTGGTGCGGGCGGCCTCGGCGGCCGGGCCGTCGGCGGCACCGATGTAGATGGTGCCGTCGTCCTCGATCGTGATCTCGGCGCCGGTGTCCTCCTGGATCTGGTTGATCATCTTGCCCTTGGGGCCGATGACCTCGCCGATCTTGTCCACCGGGATCTTGATGGTGATGATGCGCGGCGCGTTCGGGGACATCTCGTCGGGCGAGTCGATGGCCTCGTTCATCACGTCGAGGATGTGCAGGCGGGCGTCCTTGGCCTGCTTCAGCGCGGCGGCGAGCACCGACGCCGGGATGCCGTTCAGCTTGGTGTCCAGCTGGAGGGCGGTGATGAAGTTGCGGGTGCCGGCGACCTTGAAGTCCATGTCGCCGTACGCGTCCTCGGCGCCGAGGATGTCGGTCAGCGTGACGTAGTGGGTCTCGCCGTCGATCTCCTGGGAGATCAGGCCCATGGCGATGCCGGCGACGGCGGCCTTCAGCGGCACACCGGCGTTCAGCAGCGACATGGTCGAGGCGCAGACCGAGCCCATCGAGGTGGAGCCGTTGGAGCCGAGCGCCTCGGAGACCTGGCGGATGGCGTACGGGAACTCCTCGCGGGTCGGCAGCACCGGCAGCAGGGCGCGCTCGGCCAGCGCGCCGTGGCCGATCTCGCGGCGCTTGGGCGAGCCCACGCGGCCGGTCTCACCGACGGAGTACGGCGGGAAGTTGTAGTTGTGCATGTAGCGGCGGCGCGTCTCCGGGGAGAGCGTGTCCAGCTGCTGCTCCATGCGCAGCATGTTCAGCGTGGTGACGCCCAGGATCTGGGTCTCGCCGCGCTCGAACAGGGCCGAGCCGTGCACCCGCGGGATGGCCTCGACCTCGGCGGCCAGGGTGCGGATGTCGGTGACGCCGCGGCCGTCGATGCGGACCTTGTCCTTGATGACGCGCTCGCGGACGATCTTCTTGGTCAGCGCGTTGTAGGCGGCGCTGATCTCCTTCTCGCGGCCCTCGAACTCGGGGAGCAGCTTCTCGGCGGCCAGCGCCTTGACGCGGTCCAGCTCGTTGTTGCGCTCCTGCTTGCCCGGGATGGTCAGGGCCTGGGCGAGCTCGTCCTTGACGGCGGCGGTCAGCGCGGCGAGGACGTCGTCCTGGTAGTCCAGGAAGACCGGGAACTCGCCGGTCGGCTTGGCGGCCTGGGCGGCCAGCTGCGACTGCGCGGCGCACAGGACCTTGATGAACGGCTTCGCGGCCTCCAGGCCGGAGGCGACGACCTCCTCGGTCGGCGCGTCGGCGCCGCCCTCGACCAGCTTGATGGTCTTGTCGGTGGCCTCGGCCTCGACCATCATGATCGCGACGTCGCCGTCCGGCAGGACGCGACCGGCGACGACCATGTCGAAGACGGCCGACTCCAGCTCGCTGTGGGTCGGGAAGGCGACCCACTGGCCGTTGATCAGCGCGACGCGGACGCCACCGATCGGGCCGGAGAACGGCAGGCCCGCCAGCTGGGTGGAGGCGGAGGCGGCGTTGATGGCGACCACGTCGTACAGGTGGTCCGGGTTGAGCGCCATCACGGTGACGACGACCTGGACCTCGTTGCGCAGGCCCTTGACGAAGGACGGGCGCAGCGGGCGGTCGATCAGGCGGCAGGTGAGGATCGCGTCCTCGGAGGGCCGGCCCTCACGACGGAAGAACGAGCCGGGGATGCGACCGGCGGCGTACATCCGCTCCTCGACGTCCACGGTCAGCGGGAAGAAGTCGAAGTGCTCCTTCGGCTGCTTGGACGCGCTGGTGGCCGACAGCACCATGGTGTCGTCGTCCAGGTAGGCCACGGCGGAGCCGGCGGCCTGACGGGCCAGACGGCCGGTCTCGAAGCGGATGGTACGGGTGCCGAAGGAACCGTTGTCGATCACGGCCTCGGCGTAGAACACGTTCTCTTCCACCTGGAAGATCTCCTCTTTCGTACGTTCTCCGGGAGAGCGTCCCCGCGTCCTGCCTGCGGTTGGCCCCGGGCCCTCGTCAGGGAGGGCGGCAGTCGGGCCGGTCTTCGATCGAAGCCTCCGGAGGGCCCCGCTCGTTGTGCGGGGGCTCCGACGGCCACTACCGAGGACCGGCGCCTCACGGCTGCCGGGCCGGGAAGGGCGGTCCGCGTCTGGACGCTCTCTCGGATGCGGGCGGCTTCCGTTTGAAGCCTTCGTCCCGCGGGGGGTTCGGGTCCTTCTGCCAGGGTGGCGCGCTCGTGCGCCATCACCCGGCATGCCCACAACCCTACGGTGCAATCCTCGGCCACCTGGGGAGGTGCGCGCGAGTTGTTATGCCCCGACGCCGTCGGCGGCGGGTCGTCGCCGACCGCCGCGGCATACGCGCGAGGGGCGGCTCCCCGGTGTGGGGAGCCGCCCCGAGCGGCGTTCTCAGCGGGCGCCGCCGGCGGCACCGCGGCGGATGCCCAGGCGGTCGACGAGCGTACGGAAGCGCTCGATGTCCTTCTTGGCCAGGTACTGGAGCAGGCGGCGGCGCTGGCCGACCAGGATCAGCAGGCCACGACGCGAGTGGTGGTCGTGCTTGTGGGTCTTCAGGTGCTCGGTCAGGTCCGAGATGCGGCGGGAGAGCATGGCCACCTGGACCTCGGGGGAGCCGGTGTCGCCCTCCTTCTGGCCGAACTCGGCGATGATCTGCTTCTTGACGTCAGAGGCGAGAGCCACTGCAACTCCTTCGGGGTCTACCGAGCGGTCCTGGTCGACAACACAGGACTCATCGAGAACTCGGTGTCGCGAGCACGGCCGGCACTGTGCGGCCCACGGGTGGGCCGCGGACACACGGCTGCGCTCGGAGGCCAAGCGTACCAGTGCGGCCCACCCGGCCGTCCGCCGGGTGGGCCGCACCGGGGGCCGGTCAGCCGGTGGCGCCGCGGACCAGCCGGTAGGTGTCCAGGACGGCGAGCGCCAGCGGGACCAGCGCGATCAGGGTGAGGCTGTCCACCAGGTCCAGGACGCGCCCCCAGAAGGGGGAGACCCCGAGCCGGGGCACCACCAGGGCGATCGCGGTGAACAGCGCGGCGCCGAAGGCGATCGAGGCGGCCAGCCAGACGGTGCGCAGGTCCAGCTCGGTGGTGGAGCCGGCCGCCCGCAGGAAGGCCTGCGGGGTGTGCAGGGAGAGTCCGACGATCAGCAGGCTCAGGCCGAGCAGCCCGGCCACGGTGAGGCTGAGCACCTGCGCGGTGTAGCGGAAGAGCCGGGCGCGCAGCATCGCGGCCAGGCCGAGGGCGAGCGCGAGCAGCTCGGGGAAGGTCTCGTCGGTGAAGCCGAGGACGGCGCAGGCGCCGACCACGACCGCGGCGCAGCCGCCGACCAGGCCGACCAGCACCTCGTGGCCGCGGCGGGCCTGGTGCGCGATCTTCTCGTACTGGACGGCCTCGGCGCGCTCGGCCTCCTCGTCGTAGTCGCGGCTGCGGGTGCGGGTCTGGCCGGGGGCGCTGAAGCCGACCGGCAGCCGGGCGAAGCGGGCGGAGAGGCTGGGCAGGAAGCCGACGGCGGCGACGGCGGCGACGCCGGTGACGGCGGCGATGTGCCCGGCCGGGGTCTGCGGCAGCAGGACGGCCGCGAAGGTGGCGAGCGCGCCGGCGGTGGAGACCAGGGAGGCGGCGACGAACACCGCGTCCCGCTCCGGCAGCAGGCCGGTCAGCAGTACGGAGACGACCAGGGCGACGACGCAGCCGGTCAGGAACTGGAGCCGGCCGGGGCCGTCGCCCTGGTGGGCGACGGCGATGATGCCGCTGCCGCCGATCACGGCGTGCGGCAGCGCGCCGAGGCCGAGCGCGACGGCGGCGGGGGCGTCCTGGTAGACCCGGGCGCGGACCCCGGCGAGCGCGGTGAGCACGACGGCGGTGACGCCGGCCAGGATGCCGGGCAGGCCGTGCATGTCGTGGCGCAGGTCGGAGAACCAGAGCGCGAAGCCGAGCAGGGCGAGCAGCACCCCGGCGCCGATCAGGCCGAAGCCGCGCATCAGCTCGGCGGTCCAGAACCGGCGGTCGGCCTCGACGGCGCTGGCGATCGCGTCGGCGACGTCGTCGTAGACGGCGGGCGGGAGCGACTCGGCGAAGGGGCGCAGGGCCAGCAGGTCACCGTCGCGGACCTGCTGGGCGGCCAGGGGCAGCCCGCTGTCCAGCACCGTGCCGTCGCGGCGGACCAGGTGGAAGCCGGTGGGGGTGCCGTCCGGCTGGCTCTGGTTGGCCAGGCGCAGCACCTCGGGGTAGACGTCCGCGAGCGGGACGTCCTCGGGCAGGGCGACGTCGATCCGGCGGTCCGGGGCGACGACGGTCACCCGGCAGTAGCCGGTCGCGGAAGTGTTGCTCACACTGCCACCTCGGTCCTTCGACGCACGTGGCGCTCCCCCTTGTTGACGGTGCCGAGGCCGGGCGGCGCTCGGTGTGGTGCGGAACCGGCCCGGCCGGGCCGCGAGTTGGCGCGGCGTTACCCTACCCGTTCGGTTCGTGCCCGGTGGCGGTGAGTGCCGGGCCCTGGCGGGCGGTGCGGGGGCGACCGTTAGGATCGGCGCCTGCGCGGGGTACGGGGGCTGCGCTGGGTGGGGCGTCCTCGGCCACCGGATTCCCGTACGGACGTGCGCAATCGCGTGAGGGCTGATGCCGAAGTGATCGATCGACGCCGCGGGGTGGATGACACATGGGTGTGATCACGGTCAAGCGACCGGCCAGGGCTTATCCGCCCACCGTGCCGGACGAGCCGGTGGAGCTGGTGAGCCCGCCGGAACTGCCCCGGCAGGGCGGCGAGGACTGGCTGATGAGCATCCTGCCGATGCTGGGCATGGGCGGCTCGGCGGTGTTCTTCTTCTCGCCGGGAGCGGCGGCCCCGATGAAGATCATGGGCGGTCTGATGATCGCCTCGACGCTCGGCATGGTGCTGGCGCAGATCGTCCGCGCGCGCAAGGGCGGTTCGACCGCGATGGCGGACGAGCGGCGCGACTACCTGAAGTACCTCCAGCAGACCCGCCGCCAGGTGCGCCGCACGGCGGAGCGCCAGCGCGGCGCGCTGCTCTTCCTGAACCCGGCGCCGGACCAGCTCTGGTCGATCGTCGAGGACGGCCGGCGGCTGTGGGAACGGCGCACCGGGGACGGCGACTTCGCGCAGATCCGGGTGGGCCTGGGGCCG
Organism: Kitasatospora sp. NPDC034533; assembly: GCF_055575155.1. NCBI lineage: Bacteria > Bacillati > Actinomycetota > Actinomycetes > Kitasatosporales > Streptomycetaceae > Kitasatospora > Kitasatospora sp. NPDC034533. The sequence goes on along the minus strand of NZ_JBVITE010000060.1, from coordinate 40,764 downwards.
GTGCAGCTGTCCACCCCGCTGGTGGCGCCGCAGACCGCGCCGATGGACGAGCTGGAACCGCTGTCGGCGGCGGCGATGCACTCCTTCCTGAAGGCCCACGGCACCCTCCAGGACCTGCCGCTGGCGGTCTCGCTGCGGGCGTTCTACCACATCACGGTGTGCGGGGACCCGGACTCGGTGTACGGCAACGTGCGCGCGATGATCGCCCAACTGACCACCCTGCACTCGCCGGACGACCTGATGGTGGCGGTCGCCGCCGCGCCCGGCGCGGCCGAGGAGTGGGAGTGGACCAAGTGGCTCCCGCACAGCCAGCACCGCAAGGAGGCCGACGGCGCGGGTTCGCGCCGGCTGTTCGCGAGCGACCTCGGCGACCTGGAGTACCTGCTCCAGGACGAGCTGGCCGGGCGTCAGCGCTTCGTGCGCGAGGTGGCGCCGCCGGCCGACCAGCCGCACCTGGTGATCGTCATGGACGGCGCCGGGGTGCCGCACGACTCGCTGCTGGCGAGCCCGGAGGGCGTGCAGGGCGTGACGGTCATCGAGGTGGTGCCGGGCGAGGTCGACGAGCCCAGCGGGCACCTGATGGTGACGGTCAGCGCCGAGGAACTGGTGCTGCGCTCGGCCTCCGGGGCGACGTACTCCGGCAAGCCGGACCTGCTCTCGGTGTGGCAGTCCGAGGCGCTGGCCCGGCAGTTGGCGCCGTACCGGATCTCGGCCGGCGGGGACGACGAGCCGCTGCTGTCCAACCTCGACTTCACCGACATGATGAACTCGGGCGACCCGGGCTCCTTCGACGTGGCCCGCAGCTGGCGCCCGCGCGCCCAGCACGAGCGGATGCGGGTGCCGATCGGCGTCGGTGCCAACGGCGAGCACGTCTACCTGGACATCAAGGAGGCCGCGCTGGAGGGCATGGGCCCGCACGGCCTGTGCGTGGGCGCGACCGGTTCCGGCAAGTCGGAGCTGCTGCGCACGCTGGTGCTGGCCCTGGCGATGACCCACTCCTCGGAGATCCTGAACTTCGTCCTCGCCGACTTCAAGGGCGGTGCGACCTTCTCCGGCATGGCGGACATGCCGCACACCTCCGCGGTGATCACCAACCTGGAGGGCGAGCTCACCCTGGTCGACCGCATGCGCGACGCGATCGAGGGCGAGCTGCACCGCCGCCAGGAGCTGCTGCGCTCGGCGGGCAACTACGCCAACATCCACGAGTACGAGCGGGCCCGGGCGGCCGGCGCGGCGCTGGACCCGTTGCCCTCGCTGGTGCTGATCATCGACGAGTTCTCCGAACTCCTCACCGCCAAGCCCGACTTCATCGAGATGTTCATCCAGATCGGCCGGATCGGTCGCTCGCTCGGCGTGCACCTGCTGCTGGCCTCGCAGCGCCTGGAGGAGGGCAAGCTGCGCGGTCTGGACACCTATCTGTCGTACCGGATCGGTCTTCGCACCTTCTCGGCCGCGGAGTCCCGGGCGGCGATCGGCGTGCCGGACGCCTACCACCTGCCGCCGGTGCCGGGTGTCGGCTACCTCAAGTTCGGCGAGGACGTGATGGACCGGTTCAAGGCCGCCTACGTCTCGGGGCCGTACCGGGCTCCGGGGCAGCAGCGGTCGACCGGCGGGCAGCGGGTCAACGCGCGGCCGGTGGAGTTCACCGCGTCCTTCGTGGAGCCGCCGGACCCGGTGGAGGAGGAGGTCGCGCCGCAGGCCCCGGAGCAGGACGACGCGCTGGTGGACACGGTGCTGGACGTGTTCGTCCAGCGGATGGCCGGCCAGGGCCCGGCCGCGCACCAGGTGTGGCTGCCTCCGCTGGAGGACGCGCCGAGCATGGACCACCTGCTGCCGCCGCTCCAGGTGGTGCCGGAGCGCGGGCTGACCGCGCCCGGCTACCCGGCGGGCCGGCTGCGGGTGCCGATCGGCGTCGTGGACCGGCCGCGCGAGCAGAAGACGGACATCCTGGAGGTCGACTACGCGGGGGCGGCCGGCCACGGCCTGGTCGTGGGCGGGCCCCGTTCGGGCAAGTCGACCGTGGTGCGCACCACGGTGGCCTCGTTCGCCCTCACCCACACCCCGCTGGAGGTGCAGTTCTACCTGCTCGACTTCGGTGCGGGCAGCTTCCAGTCGCTGGGCGGGCTGCCGCACGTCGGCGGGGTCGCCGGGCGCCTGGACGTGGACAAGGTGCGCCGGATGGTCTCCGAGGTGCACGGGGTGCTGAACCGGCGCGAGGAGCTGTTCCGGGTCGCCGGGATCGACACCATCGCCACCTACCGGGCCCGCCGGGCGGCCGGCCAGCTGCCGGACGAGGCCTTCGGCGACGTCTTCCTGGTGGTCGACGGCTGGAACACCTTCAAGCAGGAGTTCGAGGTCCTGGAGCCGGTGATCAACGACATCGCCCAGCGCGGTCTCGGCTACGGCATCCACCTGATCATCACCGCGGCCCGGTACGCCGAGGTGCGCCCGGCGCTGAAGGACCTGCTGCAGAACCGCACCGAGCTGAAGCTCGGTGACGCGATGGAGTCCGAGGTCGACCGCCGGGTGGCGCAGAACGTCCCGGCGCTGGCCGGGCGCGGCATCACCGCGGAGCGGCTGCACTTCCTGTCCGGCCTGCCGCGCCTGGACGGCTCCTCCTCGGTGGACGACCTCCAGGAGGGCGTGGCCGGGCTGGTCGGCGCCGTCGACGGGGCCTGGACGGGCCCGCGCGCCCCGCAGGTGCGGATGCTGCCGGCCGTCCTGGACGGCCACTCGCTGCCGAAGGGCTTCGAGCACCCGGAGCGCGGCGTCGCCTTCGGTGTGGACGAGGCGGAGCTGGCGCCGGTCTTCGTCAACTTCGAGACCGATCCGCTGTTCATCGTCTTCGGCGACACCGAGTCCGGGAAGTCGGCGGTGCTGCGGATGCTGATCAAGCAGATCACCGAGCGGTACACCCCGGACCAGGCGGGCATCGTGGTCGGCGACTACCGGCGCGCGCTGCTCGGCACGGTGCCGCCGGAGTACCTGGTGGAGTACGCGGCCGCGCAGCCGGCCATGGCGGCCATCGTGGACATGCTGCGCGGGGCCTGCGCGCGCCGTCTGCCGGGCCCGGACGTGACCGCGGAGCAGCTGCGCAACCGCAGCTGGTACAGCGGCAAGGACATGTTCGTGATCGTCGACGACTACGAGCTGGTCGCGACGAGCTCGGGCAACCCGCTGGCCCCGCTGGCCGAGTTCCTGCCGTTCGCCCGTGACATCGGCCTGCGGGTGATCGTGGCCCGCAGCGCGGGCGGCGCCGGCCGCTCGCTGTACGAGCCGGTGCTCCAGCGGATGCGCGAGCTCGGCGGCCAGGGCGTGATCCTGTCCGGCAACCGGGACGAGGGCGCGCTGCTGGGGACGGTCAAGCCGCAGGCGCTGCCGCAGGGCCGGGGGATCTTCGTGTCCCGCCGCGTCACCAGCGGGCAGATGGTCCAGACGGGCTGGCTGCCGGTGGCGTGACGCCGCCGACCCTCACGGAGGGTGATCGAAGGGGCCGGACTCGCGGAGTCCGGCCCCTTCGGCGTCCCGGGTGCCGAAACGTTACCTAGATCTTTCCCGGCGGGGGCTGCGGTTCCCGCACCCGGCCCGGGACTCGCCGGGAATTTTCGGGGCGCCTGGGCGTGTCGCCGTCCATCCGAAGCGCCACCTTTGAATCACGGCACGCTTCCCTTTGTTCACCTTCGATTCAATCGCGATGTGGCCGAGGTAACAAGTAGGACAAACCTCGCAATGACTGAACGTGATCATCGGATCGTATGTTTAAGCGGTTCACCGCAACGGATTCCGAAGCAGTTCCGGCGTTGACGCGGTCAATACGCCCAAGGTTCCATTGCGGCCAGGGAGCGACTGGAACCGGACACCGAGCAACCAGCCAGCGGAGGCGATACCGCTCCCACACCAGGACCGACAGAGCCGATCGGAAGCCACATGACCGACACGCTTCGCCCGCCACAGACCGTAGCCGCCCCGGCGGCCGAGGCGGCAGCGCCCCAGCAACTCAAGCGCTCGATCGGCGTCGTGGGCGGCACACTGCTCACGCTGTCCTGCGTCACCCCCGCCTCGACGCTCTTCGTGATCGTGCCGGAGCTGTTCTCCAGCATCGGCAGCGCCACCGCGCTGGCCATCGCGATCGGCACCGTGCTCTGCGTCGCGGTCGCGTTCTGCTACTCCGAGCTCGGCACCCTGATCCCCAGCGCCGGCGGCGAGTACGCGATGGTCGGCACGCTGGCCGGGCGGCTGATGGGCTGGCTGGTCTTCGTGCTCTCGCTGATCGTGGTGATGATCGTCCCGTCGGTCATCGCCCTCGGCACCGCCGACTACCTCGCCCCGGTCCTGCACCTGGACAAGGCCATGACCGGCGCCGCCGTGATGCTCGCCGCCACCCTGGCCGGCCTGCTCGACCTGCGCGCCAACGCCTGGATCACCGGCATCTTCCTGGTGCTGGAGGTCATCGCGGCCGGCGTGGTGTCGGTGCTGGGCTTCGCCCACACCAACAGCGACGCCCCCAGCATGCTGCACGGCGTGATCGCCGGAGCCGACGGCACCACCACCACGGTGAGCGTGGGCGCCATCGTCGGCGCGCTCGGCATCGCCCTGTTCATCACCCAGGGCTTCTCCACCGCGGTCTACCTGTCCGAGGAGCTGGAGAACCCCCGCCGCAACGTCTCGCGCACCGTGCTGTGGACGCTCGGCATCTCCTCCGCGATCATCCTGGTCCCGGTCGTCGCCATCACCATGGGCGCCCCCGACCTCGCGACCCTGACCTCCGGCGACCTCTCCGGCCTGGTCACCGCCTGGAGCAACTCCGCGGTCGGCACCTTCATCAGCCTCTGCGTCGCGCTGGCCATCATCAACGCCGGCATCGTCATGGTCATCCAGAACTCCCGGGTGCTGTTCGCCTCCGCCCGTGACAAGGCCTGGCCGGAGCCGGTCAACAAGGCGTTCGGCACCCTCGGCCGGTTCGGCTCGCCGTGGATCGCCACCCTGGCGGTCGGCCTGCCCGGCGCCGCGCTCTGCTTCGTCAAGGGCGAGTTGCTGAGCAACATCACCGGCATCGCCGTCACCGGGATGTACCTGCTGGTCGCGATCGCCGCGCTGCTCTCCCGCCGCGCCCACCACAAGCACGCCGCCGCCTGGCGGATGCCGCTGTGGCCGGCCATTCCGGTCGTCCTGATCGCCGTCCTGGTCTACGTGATCACCAAGCTGGACACCGAGCCCCTGCTGTGGACCGGCGGCATCACCGCCGTGGCCACCCTCTACTGGCTGTTCTACCTGCGCCCCCGGCAGGACACCCGCTGGGTGATCAGCCTCCCCGAGGACCAGCAGGACTGACCACCACCCTCCCCCACACGTCGGTGCCCCGGACTCCCCCGCAGCCCGGGGCACCGGCGTGTTCCGGCCCCTACTTCCTCGGCTTCCAGGCCGGGCTGGTGGCGATCACCTTCACCTGGTCCGAGGTGAGCAGCGGCTCGGTGCCGGACACCTGGTACACGAGCACCCAGGTGCCGTCCGGGCGCAGGACGCTCGCCGCGAACGGCTTGTCCTTGCCCGCGGGATCCCCGCTGACGGCGATCCTGCTCCCGTCCGGGAGGGTTTCGGCCTCCTTGAAGGACCGCTCGACCACGTCGTCGCCGCCCTTCGCCAGGTTCTCCACCCGCACCGACACCGCGCCGGTGGCCTGGCCCTCGGCCAGCTCGAAGGTGACCGCGAGCGGGTCGCCGGTGCGCCCGGTCACCGTCACGCCCTGCGGCAGCAGCCCGGTCAGCACGGTCTCCCGGTCGGCCAGCGACAGGCCGGGGTCGACCGCGGCCTGGTCGACGCCGTCGTACCGGACCGCGGCGACGACCCGGTCCCAGGACTTGTCGGTGACGACCGACTTCAGCTGGTCGAGGGTGAGCGGCGGGTCGGGGCGGCTGTCCGGCGCGCCCTTCTCCTGGGGCGAGTTCCACTCGCTCACGGAGATGCTCCGGCCGTCCGGGCCGTTCACCACCGCGAGCCACTCCTTGGTGTCGGCCCGGCCGTCCGAGTACTCGTGCCCCTGCTGCAACAGGAGCCTGGAGCCGTCCGGCAGGACGGTGTCGGTGCAGGCGTCGACCCGGGCGAGCTTGAGGTCCGGCGGGCAGCCGGGCAGCTGCACCCGCCCGGGGCGGTGCTTCTGGATGTCGAGATGGATCAGCGACTTGCCGTGGCCGTCGTCGAAGACCACGCTCGCCGAGGCGGACGCGTCCTTCTGGTCGTTGTCGGTGCCGTGCCCCTTGGCCTCGGTGACCTCCCCCCTGGGCAGCAGGGCCCGGAAGGTCGCCAGCACCTCGTCGTCGGAGACCGCGGCCGGGGCCGCGGACTTCACCGAGGTCGGGGTGGCCCCGGCGGCGACGGTGGCGGTGCCCGCGGCGGCGGCCGGCGCGGAGGCCGCGCTCACGGTGCCCGCGTCCCTGGCGCCCGGGGAGGTCAGGTACACCGCCCCGGTGCCCACCAGGGCCAGCGCGGCCGCGCCGCCCACCACCGCGGCGGCCGAACGGCGGCGCCAGCGGCGGCGGCCGAGCCGGTAGCCCTCGGCCGCCAGGTCGGCCCGGTCGGGGCGGAAGCCTTCGCCCGTACGGGTGAGGGCACAGAGAAGATCGTCCTCGAACTTGTCCGGTTCGGACATGGGCGTTCACCGTCTCCTTGCGTCACGGATTGCGGAAGTGCGGCAGATCGGGCGGCCGTCGGCCTCAGCGGGCGGCCAGCTCGGCGAGGGAGTCGCCGAGCAGGGTCCGCAGCCGGGCCAGGGCCCGGGTGGTGCGGGTGCGGACGGCGCCGGAGGAGACCCGCATGACCTCGGCGGTCTCCTCGACGCTGCGGTCCTCCCAGTAGCGCAGCACCAGGACGGCGCGGTCCTTGGGCGGCATCCGGCCGAGCGCGTCGAGGAGGGTCAGCCGCAGGGTGCTGTCGGGCTCCTGCCCCTCCGGCTCCGGCAGGGCGTCGCTGGGACGCTCGCCGCTGGAACGGCGGCGCTGCTGGGCCAGGAAGGTGCGCACCATGACGGTGTGGGTGTAGGCCGCCGGGTTGTCGATCCGGCCCCGGCCGGTGAAGGCGCTGCGCCGCCACAGCACGTACATCCGGCTGAGGGCCTCCTGCACCAGGTCCTCGGCGTAGTGGGTGTCGCCGCTGGTGAGCAGGCAGGCCGAGCGGTACAGGTGTCCGGTGCGGCCGGAGACGAGTTCCAGGAACTCCGCGTCCTTGGCCTCCCGGCCCGCCCTGGTCCACGCCATGTGCCCCGCCCCCCGCCGTCCGTCCTCCCTGACACTTCATCGATGCGGCGGGCGGGCGGCGGTGTTACACCGATCCGGGCGGTACTTCGGCGCGACGGCCTGCGGCCGGTCAGTCGGCGGACTTGCGCCGGTGGTCGCGCAGCACCACGCCACCGCCGATGAGGAGGGCGACCAGCAGCGCGCCGACGCCGAGGACGTACGTCGCGGTGCGGCCGTCGCGATCGGCCTGGGTCTCGCCGAGGCCCACCGGGCGCGGCACGATCGGCGCGGCGGCCAGCTGCACCGGGGCGTCCGGGGTGGCCTCGAAGGGCGCGTCGGCGGGGGCCTTGGTGACGGCCTTGACCGGGTCCACCACGCCCCAGCCGATGAACTTGTCCGGCTCGCGCTGGGTGCGCTGGGCGGTCTGCTCGATCCAGGCCCGGACCTGGGCCGCCTTCCACTCCGGGTGGGCGCCGCGCAGCAGGGCGGCGAGGCCGGAGACGTACGGGGCGGCGAAGCTGGTGCCGTTGTCCACGCACTGGCCGCTGCCGGGCACGGTGGAGAGCATGTCGACACCGGGTGCGGCGACCTTCACGAACCCGCCGTACTGGGAGAACGGCGCACGCTCGTTGTTGCGGTCCGAGGCGCCGACGGCCAGCACGGTCGGGAAGGCACCGGGATAGGTGTCGCCCTCCTTGCCGTCGTTCCCGGTCGAGGCGACCACCACGACGTTCTTGGCCTCGGCCTCCTCGATGGCGGCCTTCAGCTCCTGGTAGCCGCCGAACCGGGCGTCGCCCGCGCCGCGCACGTCCTGGGAGATGTTGATGACCCCGGCGCCCCGCCGGACCGCCTCCCTGATCGCCGCGACCAGGGTGGAGACGTCGCCGTTGCCGTCGCTGTCGTTCTGCCGGATCGACAGGATCCTGGCGTCGGGGGCCAGCCCGACGAAGCCGGTGGTCCTGCTCGGGCGGGCCGCGATGATCCCGGCCACCTTGGTGCCGTGGCCGACCGGGTCCTCGATGGACTTGCCCTGGATCGGCTCCTTGGTCTCCCGGTTGACCAGCAGGTTGGGGCCCTCGTCGACCTTGCCGGCCAGCTGCGGGTTGTTGACGTCCACACCGGTGTCGATGACCGCGACCGTCACCTTGTCGCCGGTGGTCCTCCCGCCCTGCCACAGCTCGTCCAGCAGCAGCCGCTGGAGCGACCACGGCACGGTCTGGACCTCGGGCGCGGGCTTGGGGCAGTCGCCGGCCGCGGCCAGTCCGGGGCCTGACTCCGCGAACGCCGGGGCGGCGAGCGGGCCGCCCAGCACCGCGAGCGCGGCGAGCACCGCGGCCGCCTTCCGGTACCCGTGTCGGGACACCCTGCCACCCCTCATGTCGTCCACCCGTGCCGCGCGTCGGGGGCGGGTGCCCGGAATCCGGGTACCCGCCCCCTGCCGTTCCCTACGGAACCCGAACGTCAGCCCCAGAGCCTGGCGTTGGCGTCCTCGGTCGTCTTGTAGCTCTGCGCGGCCTGCTCCAGCGAGTTCGCGATCTGGGCGCAGGTCTGCTGGAGGTCGGCGGCCTTGGAGTCCCAGATGGCCTGGTGGGCCTGGTAGCCCTGCTGGGCGGCGCCCTGCCAGCTGGAGGCGATGCGGGTGACGTTGCCCTTGAGGTCGTTCAGCAGGTGGTCGATGCGGCTCGCCGAAGCCTTGACCTCCTCGGCCGCCTGGTGGACGGTCTGGAAGTTGACGAGAATGTGGTCGGACACGTTGTCTCCCTTGACGAGGGTGCGGAGCGCCGCGCGATCGTCGGCGGGCGCTCCGCGGTGTGGTGGATCAGGACCGGAAGGCGATCAGCGCAGGTGCGGTGTTCGACGCGAACGCGTCGGTCAGCCCTGGGCGGAGGAGAACATCGCCTTCTGCTCCTCTTCGGTGGCGGCGTACTGCTTGGTGGTCAGCTCGATCGCGTGCTTGATCGCCTCCAGCGACTGCTTGAGCGCGGCGATGTCCTCGTTGACCCGGCCCTGCAGGGTCGTGTAGGCGCTCGCCGCCTGGCCCTGCCAGCCGCTGGTGATGCTGGTGACCGTGTTGATCAGCTTGGTCTTCTCAGCCTCGATCTTGCCGATGGCCTCTTCGATCTGCTTGGCGAAAGCCTGCATCTCCTGAGCAGTCATCGTGAACTGGCCAGCCATGCTCCACCGTCCCCCATGAGACAACATTTGCGTGTACGGAGGGCCCGGTGGGCCGACCGTCGCATCACCGACGTGATGTCCAGCAGCACTGTAGTCGGCACACGCAGCTCACCCAACACCGAATACTGACTAGTTACCAGACCATGACACTGGGTCCAATTCGGTTGTCCCGCTTGGACGGTCAGGCGTTCTGCGGCTGGGCGGCGGCCTTGGCCGTCAACGGCGGGCCCGCCGGGACCAGGTCGGACCACTCTTTGGGGACCAGCAGCGGCTGGACGCCCTGGTAGCCCAACCGGGCCTGGTTGGCGCCCGGTTCGTCCTTCTGCTGCTCCGGGTCCTGGGACGTCGCCCCGGGAGCCGGCGTGGCACCGGGCTGCGGCGTCGGCGGCTTCGGCGCGGCGCTCTGGCCGGGCTGCGGCGAGGCGGTGGAGCGCTGGCTGCCGTCGCTGTTGGCCGGGACGGCGTAGCGCAACCCGGTCTCCGTGATCAGGAAGTCGGAGCCGGAACCGCCCGTGGAGGCGTCCAGCGAGCGGTAGAACAGCCCGTGCCCCGGCGTCACGTACGCCGCCCCGGCGCCGTTGTTGTACGGCGCGGGGTACGAAGTCCCGGCCCAGACCGAGCGCTTGGCCGTCTTGCCGTCCTCGGCGAACCCGTCGAAGGTGCTGCACACCACCAGCCGGGGGTCCTGGCGGTCCTGCCAGTTGTTCACGGGGGCGCCGGTCTTCAGCGGCCAGTCCGCCGCGGTGTCCTTCAGCGGGACGTCCCCGCCCAGCTTGGAGAGGTCGGCCGGGCCCATCTCGTCGCTGTGCGGCTTCTTGTCCTGGTCGTACTTGTAGAGCATCTGGTAGGCCGGGTTCTGCCGGATCAGCTCCGCCTGGAACGGCGTGACCAGGTAGAGCTGGTCCTTGCCGACCACGTAGTGGCGGTCCTGGTAGTGGACCAGCCGGCCGACCCGGCGGTCCGCCTGGTTGCTCAACTCCACCTTGGAGTTGGGGGCCTGACTGTCGGCGACCCCGTCGACCTGCGGGAAGGTGATCGCCGTCCCCTTCACCAGGGTGTCGAGCCACTCCCGCTTGACCCGCTGCGGCACCGCGTTGGGCCCGAACACCGCGGTGACCAGCGCCTTGCGCTCCTTCTCGTCCGCCTGCGGGGAGCCGATCTGGTGCTTGCGGCCCTGCGCGTCGACCAGGTACACCGCCGCGCCCGCGGCGGCCGGCTGACCGGCCGCCGGTGCCGCCGAGATCTGCTGCTCGTCGGCCTGCTGCACCAGCATCAGCTGGTCCGGGCCGAGCATCCGGTCCTTGGCCGCCAGCGTCGCCGAGTCCGCGCCGCCCGCCACGAACACCGCCTGGTTGACGGTCTCCTGCTTGTCGTCCGAGCCCGGGCGGTCGCAGACCGTCCACTTCATCGGCCGGCTCGCCTTGTCCTTGCCCGGCAGCTTGTCCGGCGCGTACGGGATGCCGATCGTCGGACCGTGGTTGGGGTACCGGTCGAGCACCCCGTCGTCGACCACCACCACCTTGGCGTCGGCCGGCAGCACCAGCCGCGCCGAGGACATGTTGAGCACCTGGTGCAGCCGCTTGGTCTTGTTGTCCGGATCGGTGAGCACCACGTACCGGGTGGTCGACTGCTTGCCCTGGATGATGTTCTTGCCGTCGTCCCACTTCACCGGCGCGGCCGGTTTGAAGACCCCCCAGAGCCCGAAGCCGGCCACGATCACCGCCCCGGCCAGCACGCTCGGCAGCACCGCCTTCACCGGACGCGGCGCGTCCTCGTCACTGCCGCCCCCGGCGGGCAGCAGGAAGGCGCCCACCGTGCGCTTGCGGGCGAAGGTGTAGGCGTTCAGCTCGTCCCGGCGCGATGCCATCCTCGTCGTCCCCCTCGTCAGACCTTGCCGGACCTCCTCGGACCGGCCTGCCCCGGTCACCCACCGGGCACGAACCGGCGTGAACCCTCTACGATGCGGCAGCAGACGGTGAGTACGGTACGGGTACGGTCCGCGACACAGCCAGCCGGGCCGCGACAACCGATCAGAGAGGGCCACCGGGGGATGCCAAGCCAGACCGCTCCAGGACGCCGCCGCAGTACGGGCGGCGGCAGGTCGCGCCGGGCCGGCCGGGCGCGGACCGCGCCGCCGGCCGAGGCCGGTGCCGCCCGGCCGCAGCCGACCGGCACCGGGGGCGGCGCCGTCCAGGTCCGCGTCAATCCCCGACCGGGGCTGCTCGGCGGGCGGTTGAGGCTCCAGCAGCTCGTCCTGGTCGAGGTCGCGGCGGCCCTGGTCGCGGTCGGCTGGACGATCAGCCGCCCGGTCGCGGCCGGCTTCGGCGTGGTCGCGCTGGTCCTGCTGGTGCTCGCGGTCGTGCCGGTGCGCGGCCGCACCCTGCCGGAGTTGCTGAGCGTCCGCGCCGCCCTCAAGTCCCGCCGCAAGCAGGCCAGGACGCTGCTGCCGCCGGCCGGAACCGACCCGGGCCTGGCGCCCGCGCTGGAGCTCGAACCGGCGCTGCGCACCTGCACCCACGCCACCGAGGCCGAGTTCGGCGGCCGGCCGATCCGCCGGGAGACCGGCATGGTCGGCGACGGCACCTTCCTCAGCTCAGTGCTGCTCGTCCAGGCCAAGGACCAGCCGCTGCGCCCGGCGCGCACCGCGCTGCCGCTGCCGCTGGACGTGGTCTGCTCGGCGCTCACGGTGGACGACATCACCCTGGAGTCGGTGCAGCTGGTCCAGCACACCCAGCCCGCCCCGGCCCAGCACCTGCCCGAGCAGTCGCTGGCCGCCCGCGCCTACCGCGAGCTGCCGGACGGCACCTCCACCCCCGGGCTGCGGCTGACCTGGGTCGCGCTCAAGCTCGACCCGGAGCGCGCGGCGACCGCCGTACGGGCCCGCGGCGGCGGCGAGGAGGGCGCCCGCAAGGCGCTGCAACGGGTCACCGACCAGCTGGCCGGGCGGCTCAACAGCGCCGGGTTCAACGCGACCGTGCTCGACGAGCGCGAGCTGATCGCCGCGCTGGCCATCTCCACCTGCGCCAACCCCATCGCGGTGGCGGGCCGCCAGGGCACCGGCAGCGGCAGCGGCGGCACCACCCGCCGCACCCAGGAGGGCAACCGGTTCTGGCGGATCGACGACCGCTGGCACACCACCTACTGGATCTCCCGCTGGCCGCAGCTGAGCCGCCCCGGCGGCGCCGCCGGCCGGATCGCGGCGCCGGACCTGGTCAACCTGGTCACCGGCTCCCCGGCGCTCGCCAGCACCTTCAGCCTGACCGCCGGGCACGGCACCGGCGGCTCGGTGACCGTCAGCGGGCACCTGCGGGTGACCGGACGCAACGAGGACGAGGTCGGGCAGGTCGGCCGCCTGGTGGAGACCCGCGCCCAGAGCACCGGGCTCGGCCTGGTCCGGCTCGACCTGGAGCAGGCCCCCGGCATGCTCGCCACCCTGCCGCTCGGAGGGGCCTCCTGATGGCGTACCAGACCTATCCCGCCCTCACCCCGCAGCCCGGCGCCGAGCAGCGCCGGCCCCGGCCGCGGATCCTGCCCGGCTTCGGGCTGCGCGGCCCCCGCCGGGAGAAGCACGTCCTGGAGGCGGCCGACCTCGCGGCGCTGGCCTTCCCCGTCGGCGACGACGGCGTGGTGATCGGCGTCGACCCGCACGGCCTGCCCGCGGTGCTCGGCCTGTTCCGCCCGACCTCGTACGACCTGGTGCTGGTCGGCGGCATGTGGACGGCGCAGATCATCGCGCTGCGGGCGGCCGCGATCGGCGCCCGGGTCGCGGTGGAGACCGCCCGCGGCCAGCTGTGGGGCCCGATGGCCCAGGCGGCCGGCGGCGGCCAGCCCTGCGTGACGATCCACCAGGTCGGCCGGCTCGGACCGCAGGGCGCCTCGGTGGCCTCGCCCGTGCTGGTGGTGCGCGACCTCGGCGCCCGCCCGCCGCGCAGCCGGCTCTCCGCCGCGCCCTGGCAGACCACCCTGACGCTGCTGCCCTACCTGGGCCCGAACGCCTCCCGGGTGCTGAACGCCGCCGACCTCGTCGGCGTGCAGCGGATCTCACCCCAGGAGGCGGAGCTGACCGGCCGGGTGCTGTCGCTGCCGCCGGAGGACGTGGCCGCGCTGCCCACCCTCGGCGACGACCTGACCCTGTGGGCGACCCGGATGCGCCGTCAGTACGTACGGGCCGTGGCCGGGCAGGCCGAACAGCAGGTGCTCGGCGGGCCGCGGAGGATGGACTGAGCGTCGGCCCGCCGCACCCGGCGGGCCTGCGGGGAGCGAAGCCGCCTTCAGCGGGGGTTGCCGTACGGCCTAGTCTTTGATGCGGCAACGGCACCGCTGAACAAGCGGCGGCGAACACGAGGGAGCCAGAAGTGAGTAGCGATCGGGACGGCGTCTACGTCGGCGACAACGCGGCGGAGGACGACGACGACTGGTCGGACGCACCTGACTACACTCCCCCGTCCTGGTACGTGCAGACCGAGCCCGTGGCGGCTCAGGCCACTGCGGCCCAGGCTCCGGCCGCTGCGGCCCAGGCGGATCCCGCTCCGTCTCCGGCTGCCGAGGCGGGGGCCACAGCCGACGCCCCGGCGCCCGCCGCTCCCGCGCCGGCCCCTTCGGCGGCGGCAGCCCAGGCCCCCGCCGCCGAGACCGTGCCGGCCGCCGTCCCGGCTCCGACGCCCGCGCCCGCGCCGGTCCCGCCGGTGCAGGCCGAGGCGCAGCACGTCCCGTTCCCGGTGGCCGGGCCGACGGCTCCGCAGGCCGCCGAGCAGCCGCAGGCCGGCGCCCCGGCCGGCTGGCCGGCGCCGGAGGGCACGGCGCAGGCCGCGGCGGCTGCGCAGCCCCAGCCGTACCCGGCGCCGACGCCCGCCACGGGCGGCCCGGCGGGGCAGCCCGCCCAGCCGCAGGGCTTCGCGCAGCCGCCCGTCCAGCAGGGGCAGCCGCCGCACCCCCAGGGTCCGCAGGGGGCGCAGCCGGCGTGGGACCCGCAGGCCGCGTGGGCCGCGCAGCAGGCCCAGCAAGCGCAGCAGGCCCAGCAGGCCGCCGCTCCGCAGCAGCCGGCCCCGGCCGCCCAGCCCGGCCCGGTGCCCCAGCCCGGCCCGGTGGACCCGCGCCAGGGCGGCTGGCCGCAGCCCGCCGCGTACCAGCAGCCGGCCCAGCCCCAGCCCCAGCCCGGCCCGCCGGCCCAGCCGCAGCCCGTCCAGCCCCAGCCCGTCCAGCCGCAACCGTGGCAGCAGCACCCGCAGGCGCCCCAGCCCAGCGCGTTCCAGCAGGCCGCCGCCCCGCAGCAGACCGCGCACGGTGCGCCGCTCGGCTACACCGCCGCCGTCGAGCTGTCCTCGGACCGGCTGCTGCGAAGCCAGCCCAAGCAGCAGCGCCAGCAGCCGCGCTTCCAGTTCGGCGGCAAGGCCGCGGCGGCCGAGAAGGCCCGCAAGCTGGAGATCATCCGCACCCCGGTGCTGAGCTGCTACCGGATCGCCGTGATCAGCCTCAAGGGCGGCGTCGGCAAGACCACGACCACCACCGCGCTCGGCGCGACCCTGGCCAGCGAGCGCCAGGACAAGGTGATCGCGATCGACGCCAACCCGGACGCCGGCACCCTGGGCCGCCGGGTCAAGCGCCAGACGGGCGCGACCATCCGTGACCTGGTGACGGCCATCCCGCACCTGCGCAGCTACATGGACATCCGTCAGTTCACCTCGCAGGACCTGAACTCCGGTCTGGAGATCCTGGCGAACGACGTCGACCCGGCGGTCTCGACCACCTTCAACGACTCGGACTACCGCCAGGTGATCGACGTGCTGGGCCGCCAGTACCCGATCATCCTGACCGACTCCGGCACCGGCCTGCTGTACAGCGCGATGCGCGGGGTGCTGGACCTGGCCGATCAGCTGATCATCGTCTCCACTCCCAGCGTGGACGGTGCCTCCAGCGCCTCGACCACCCTGGACTGGCTCTCCGCGCACGGCTACGCGGACCTGGTGCAGCGCAGCATCACCGTGGTCTCCGGGGTGCGCGAGACCAGCAAGATGATCAAGATCGAGGACATCGTCGCGCACTTCCAGACCCGCTGCCGCGGCGTGATCGTGGTGCCGTTCGACGAGAGCCTGGCGGCCGGCGCCGAGGTCAACCTCGACATGATGCGTCCCAAGGTCCGCGAGGCGTACTTCGAGCTGGCCACCCTGGTCGGCGAGGACATCGTCCGGGCCCAGCAGACCGCCGCCCAGCAGGCGGGCTGGCAGCAGCAGGCGCAGGCGCCGTACCCGCAGCCCGGCCGGCCGCAGCCGTACGCCGACCCGCAGCAACAGCCCCAGCCGTACCCGCAGGCCGGCCCGCCGGCCCCGGGCGCGCCGTGGGCCCCGCAGCCCGGCCAGGCCCCGCCGCCCCCGCCCGGGTACGGCTACCCGCAGCAGCCCGCCCCCGGGGCACCCTGGCCGCAGCAGCCGGGACCGGGCTACGGCTACCCGCCGCAGGCGCCCCAGCAGTGAGACGGACGGAGGGGCCCGCCGACACCGGTCGGCGGGCCCCTCCGCTCATGTTCCGCGGCTCACAGGCCGTCGGTCAGCTCCCGCGCCCGCTTGACGTCGTCGGCCATCCGGTCCAGCAGCGCGTCGATGGAGTCGAACTTCTCCATCCCGCGCAGGTAGGCCAGGAAGTCCACGGCCACGTGCATCCCGTACAGGTCCAGGCCGACCCGGTCGATGGCGTACGCCTCCACCGTGCGGGAGGTGCCGTCGAAGGTCGGGTTGGTGCCGACCGAGATCGCCGCCGGCATCCGCTCCCCGTCCGCGGTCAGCCAGCCCGCGTACACGCCGTCGGCCGGGATCGCGCTGTGCGGCACGGTCTCGACGTTGGCGGTCGGGTAGCCCAGCTCGCGCCCGCGCTGGGCGCCGCGCACCACCACGCCCTCGACCCGGTGCGGGCGGCCCAGCACCTCGTTGGCGCCGGCCATGTCCCCGGCCTCGACCAGTCGGCGGGTCAGGCTGGAGGAGAACGGCTGGCCGTCCCCGGCCGTGCCGCACACCTGGAGGTCGATCACCTCGACCTCGAAGTCGTCCGCCCGGCCCAGCTCGCCGAGCAGCGCCACGTTCCCGGCGGCCCGGTGCCCGAAGCGGAAGTTGGGGCCCTCGATGACGAGCCGCGCGTGCAGCGCGTCCACCAGCACCTGCCGGACGAAGTCCTCCGGGGACTCCTGCGAGAACTCGGTGGTGAACGGCAGCACCAGCACCGCGTCCACCCCGAGCTCCGCGATCAGCTCGGCGCGGCGCGGGTGCGGCGCCAGCAGCGGCGGGTGGCTGCCCGGGCGGATGACCTCGCGCGGGTGCGGGTCGAAGGTCACCACGACCGAGGGAAGGCCGAGTTCGCGGGCGCGCTCGACCGCCCGCCCGATGATCAGCTGATGCCCTCGGTGGACCCCGTCGAACGAACCGATGGTGACGACGCTGCGTCCCCAGTCACCGGGGATCTCCTCCAGGCCACGCCAGCGCTGCACCTGACCGCTCCTTGTTCCGTACGGCGCGTACCCTCTGTACGCTCAAACGCTCAAAACCCGAACCCCTATAGCGTGCCATGCGCCTGCCCCGGCTCAGGCACCGGAATACGGGTTGAGCGCACCGCCGGCCCCGCCGCCCGTTCGGGCAGCGCCCGCTCGGCGTCGGCGGCAGCATACTGAGGGTCCCGTCCGGCCGCAGCCGAAGTCCGCATCCGGGCCGGCCGAGGGCCGTCCGGGGCGGCCTGAGCCTCCGGAGCGGCCCGAGCGGGCGGCACGGCCCCGGACGGCCGACCGGCGAGCAGCAGGGCGACGGCCGTGGAGCGCCCGTCCCAGCCCACCGGTGGCTCCTCCGCTCCCGGCGGAGCGGGAGCGGCGTGGGCGGGGGCGGTGTGGGCGGGAGCGGCGTGGGCGGGAGCGGAGTGGGCGGGTGGCGCCCCGGCCCGGACGGGCCGCTCGGCTCCGCGGTGCTCGGCGGACCACGCCCCGGCGGTGGTCCGCGCCCCCGGGTCGGCCCCGGCGGCGAGCAGGGCGCCCAGCAGCTCGCGGCGCAGCGCGTCCGCCGCCGGGGCGGCCACCGGGACGGACAGCGCCTCGGCGAACGGCCGTCGCACCCCCGGGTCGCGGGCGGCCAGCGCGGCGTCGAGCAGTGCCCGCAGCTCTGACCGGTCGGCCGGGCCGACGGCGGTGGCGCGGGCGAGGCGGCGGCCGAGGTAGTCGACGGCGACCGGGCCGGCCAGCCCCGGATCCGCCCGCAGCAGCCGGACGGCCAGCTCGGCCCCCTGCCGCACGGCCGCCGGGGCGGTGGCGTCGGCGAGCACCCGCAGCGTCTCGGCTCTGGCGGCGCCGGGGGCCGCCGACCGGTCGGCGAGCGCGGCCAGAACAGGCTCCGGGTCGCTCTCCAGGGCCGGTGCGAGGGCCCGCGGGGTGAGGAAGGCGTCCCCGCCCGCCCGGAAGCGGTCGAGCGCGGCCGGCAGGTACGCGGCCCTGGTCACCGGATCGCCGACCAGCAGCGCCAGCGCGGCCCCGTGCAGGCCGGGCTCGTCCTCGCGGCCCAGCAGGGCCAGCGCGGTGTGGCGCAGCAGTTCGGCCCCGGCACCGGAGGCGTACGGGGCGACCCGCAGCGCGTGCACCGCGGCCGCGACGTGCCGCTCGGGCCGCCGGTCGTGGCTCCAGCGGTCGACCGCCCGGCAGAGCGCGGACGGCTCCTCGGCCGCGAGCAGGGTGAGCAGTGCGTCCGCCCTCGGGTGCGCGGCGGCGGCCAGCGCGTCGGCCAGCTCGTCCAGGGCGAGCCGCCGGTGGGCGTGCAGCAGGTCGTGGGCAAGGTCGGCCGTGGTGCGGCCGGGGCGGCCGGGCAGGCCGCGCGGGTCCTCGAACCAGGCGCAGAGCAGCGGGACCACCGTGACCGGGTCGGCGCGCAGCCGCTCGGCCACCACGGCGAGGAAGCGCTGCCCGGGTCCGTCGGCGGTCACCAGGCGGCGCAGCAGGGCGAGTTCGGTCTCGACGGGCAGGCCGAGTCCGGTCCAGAAGGCCGGGCCGAAGCGGCCGAGACCGGCCGGCGGGAGCGCCGCCGCGCCCGCCGGGCCCGCCCGTTCGGCGATCCGCGCGGCCAACTGGTCCAGCAGCGCCCGGTGTTGGGACCGGTCGGGGCTGGCGGCCAGGCCCTCGGCGAGCAGCCGGGCCGCCCACCAGGCGGGTTCGCTGCCCGGCGGGCGCAGGTCCAGGGCGCGCCAGATCCGGTGCAGCCACGGGTCCAGTGCGCCGGCGCCCCAGGTGTCGGCCACCCGGCACAGCGCGGCGGCGACCGGCCCGATCCGGTGCCGGGGGACGGCGCGCGCCCCGCCGGCCGCCTCGCCGGGCGGGAGGTCCCGGGGCGGGGTGTCCTCGGCCTCGCCGAGCAGCAGCCGCAGCGCCGCGTCCAGGTCCAGGTGCCGGCCCTGCACCCAGTGCGCGAACTCCCCGTGGGCGAAACGGAATCCGGACCCGGCCGGGACGAACAGGCCCTCGGCGAGCACCGCCGCGGCCCAGCCGCCCTCGGCCGGGAACAGCTCCTCGAAGACGGCCCGCTCCAGCCCTCCGGCCGCCTCGCCGCCGAGCGTCAGCCGGGCCGCCTCGTGCACCCGCCCGGCCACCGCCGCCGCGAGCCGGCGCACCCGCCCGGGCCGCGGCGCCCCGCCCGGCCGCACCGCGCCCCGGCGGTGGGCGCCCGGGCGGCGCGGTCGGCCGTCCCCGGCCAGCCGCTGGGCCACCCGCAGGCAGCACAGGTCCAGGTGGGCGTCGAACAGCTCGCCCCGGCGCACCGGCCCGACGCCCAGCCCCTCGGCCCACAGCTCCCCGGCCAGCCGGACGGCCAGCGGGTGCCGCGCGTCCTCGGCGGCGGCCGGGTGGCCGGGCGGCAGCCCGTACCGGCGGCGCACCCGCTCGGCCGCCTCCGGGGGCAGGGGGCCGAGCCACTGCCCGGCCAGGCTCGGCCCGCCCGGGCCGCGGCTGTCCGTCCGTACGGTGGGGGCACTGGGCGGGTCGCCGTCCGGGTGCGGCTCCGGCGTCCGGTGCGGGCCGGAGCCGCCGTCCCAGGTCTCGGCCGCGAGCTCTTCCCACAACTCCTCCCCGCAGGCGGTCAGCAGCCTGGCCCCGCAGCCGGCCAGCCACCAGCCGGCGCCGCGCAGCCAGCGCGCGTCCACCGGCAGCAGGGCCTCCTCGGGGCCGTCCAGGACCACCAGCAGCGGGCGTCCGGCCGCCGCACACAGGGCCGCCACCGGCTCGGGCGCGGGCGCCGGGACGCCGAGTCCCGCCGCCGCGGCGGCCAGCGCCCGCGCCACCGGCTCGGCGAGCGAGCGGTCCCCGGCGCGCAGGTCGGCGCCGCGCAGCCAGAGGGTGGGCAGCGGGTCGGCGGCGGCCGCGCGACGGGCGGTCAGCGCGGCGAGTTCGGTGGTGCGCCCGCTGCCGGGGGCGCCGACCAGCACGGTGACGGTCGCGGCCGACTCCTCCCCCGCCAGGCCGTCCGGCCGGTCCACCCGGTCCGCGGCCAGTCGGGCCACCCGCCCCGGTCCGGCCCCGGCGGCGGTGGCCTGGGCGCCGGTCAGCCGCAGTACCCCGGCCAGGTTGAGCGCCCGCCCGTAGCCGGGCACCGTCGCCGCGTTGCCCGCCGACAGCCCGGCCAGGGGCCCGGCGTCCGCCACCCCGCCACCGACCGCCACGGCCGGCAGCGCCCCGCCGTGCCGGGCGCCGCGCACGGCGGGCGCGGCCAGCGCGACCACCGCGCCGCTGCGGGCGTCCAGCACCGGTGAGCCGGCCGGCACGGCGACCCCGGCGACCACCGGCACGTCCAGCAGCAGCACCCCGCCCAGCCGGTGCCCCCGGTACTGCGCGCCGGTGGCCCCGAGCAGCCCGCAGCGCAGCGCCACCACCCGTCCGTCCTCCCCCGCCAGGGCGGGCAGCAGCACCTGGTGCCCGGGCGGCGCGGCGGCGGCCAGCGGCAGCGGTGGCACCGGCAGCCCGCCGACGGCGTCGGTGCGCAGCAGGGCGAGCCCGTGCTCGGGCAGCGGCAGGACGGCGCCCGGGCCGAGCACCCTGGTCTGCCCGCCGGGGGTGTGCAGGACGATCCGGTCCAGGCCCGCCACGCTCTCGTGCGCCGTCAGCACGCTGCCCTGCCGGTCGGCGACGAACCCCAAGCCGTGCAGCCGCCCGTCGAGGTCGCGGAGCCGCAGCAGGTACCGCCCCGGATCGCCCTCCTGGAACCCCGGCATGCCCGCGCCCCTTCGGCCGTCGCTCGCTCGCGGGGAGCCTGCCCGCCGGGGCGGCGAGCCGACCGCGCCCGCGCCGCTCACCACGGGCGTTCACTCCGCGCGCCCCCTCGGACGGGTGAAGGGGCGCCCGGACATGCCTGGGCCCCCGTCGGGGTGACTCCCGACGGGGGCCCGGGCGACGGCGGCGGTCCGTCAGCCGACGAAGACGGCGACCGGCTTCGCCTGGCCGCCCTTCTCCTCGACCAGCGCCAGGAAGCGCCCGTCCGGCCCGAACACCGCGATCGGCCCGTCCACGCCCAGCCCGGGCGCCTTCAGCCGGGCGCCGTGCGACAGCTTCGTCGCCGAGGCCTCGTCCAGGTCCCAGCGCGGGAAGGCGGCGTCCGCGGCCTCGCCGATCGGCAGCACCTCCAGCCCCTTGGCCGCCTCGCCGGTGACCTCGGCCTCCAACTGCTCCAGGGTGCGCGCCGACTCCACCCCGTACGGACCGACCTTGGTGCGCCGCAGCGCGGTCAGGTGCCCGCCGACGCCCAGCCCGGCGCCGAGGTCCCGGGCCAGCGCCCGGATGTAGGTGCCGGAGGAGCACTCCACGGTGACGTCCAGGTCGATCACCGGGGTGCCGTCCTCGGCGACCGCCGCGCGCTGCTCGTGCACGGTGAAGGAGTGGATCGTGGTCGGCCGGGCCGTCAGCTCGAAGTCCTCGCCCTCGCGCACCCGCGCGTAGGAGCGCTTGCCGTCGATCTTGATCGCGCTGACCTTCGAGGGCACCTGCATGATCTCGCCGGTGAGCGCCGCGATCCCGGCGTCGATCGCCTCCCGGGTGACGGCGCCGGCCGGGGTCGAGGAGGTCACCTCGCCCTCGCGGTCGTCGGTGACGGTGGTCTGGCCGAGCCGGATGGTCGCCTCGTACGTCTTGGCGGTGAGCATCAGGTGGCCGAGCAGCCGGGTGGCCCGCTCGACGCCGATCACCAGGACGCCGGTGGCCATCGGGTCCAGCGTGCCGGCGTGCCCGACCTTGCGGGTGCCGGCCAGCCACCGCAGCTTGGCGACGACCCCGTGGGAGGTGATGCCCTCGGGCTTGTCGACGATCACCAGGCCGTCCGGGCCGGTGCCTTTGCGCTTCATCGAGCTCTTTCTCTCAACATCGGTTGTTCTGGGGCGTCGGCTCCGCGACGTCGAAAGAACGTCGTCAGAGATGATCAACGTACCGGCCCCAGCGCAGCCCGGAACCGCTCGACCACCGCGGCCACGTCCTCCCGGACGCTGAAGCCGGCGGCGAAGACGTGCCCCCCGCCGCCCAGTTCGGCGCAGGCCGCGGCGACGTCCACCGCGCCCTTGGAGCGCGAGGAGCCGCGCAGCGTCCCGTCCGGGTCCTGCTTCAGCACCAGCGCCACCTCGGCCTCGGCCGGCCGGCGCAGGATGTCGATCAGCCCCTCGATCTCCTCGACCGTGACGCTGAACAGCGCGAGGTCCTGGTACGGCACCCAGGTCCACACCAGGCCCAGTCCGCCGGCCGCCTCCGGCTCGTAGACGGCCCGGTCGAGCGCGCCCGCGAGCACCTTGAGGTAGCCGAAGGAGGAGGTGTCCCACAGCTGCCGGGAGATCAGGTCGTGCCGGATGCCGGTGGCCAGCAGCCGCCCGGCCAGTTCGTGGGTGGCGGGAGTGGTGGCCCGGTACTTGAACGAGCCGGTGTCGGTGGCGACCCCGGTGTACAGGCAGGTGGCCAGCTCCTGGTCGAGCTCGACGCCGAGCCGGCGCAGCAGTTCGTCGACCAGCACGGCGGTGGCCGGCGCGGTCGGGTCGATCAGCTGGTGGGTGCCGAAGCCCGGGTTGGAGGCGTGGTGGTCGAACACCACCAGGACGGGCGCGGCGAAGGCCTTGTCGTGCAGCAGGCCGAGCCGGCTCCGCGCGGCGACGTCGAAGCAGAGCACCAGCTCCGGCACCTCCGGCACCTCGGCGGCCGGCACGATCAGCTCCTGGCCGGGCAGGAACGCCAGCGACTCGGGCACGA
Organism: Kitasatospora sp. NPDC034533; assembly: GCF_055575155.1. Classification (NCBI taxonomy): domain Bacteria; kingdom Bacillati; phylum Actinomycetota; class Actinomycetes; order Kitasatosporales; family Streptomycetaceae; genus Kitasatospora; species Kitasatospora sp. NPDC034533. The sequence continues at coordinate 18,135 of NZ_JBVITE010000060.1, read as the reverse complement.
TCTGCGGGTCGTCGCCGAAGGAGACCCGCACCTGCTTGCCGAGCGCGCGCAGCGCCAGCGCCGCCGCCAGCGAGGAGCCCAGCGCGTCGCCGTCCGGGCAGATGTGGCAGATCAGGTCGATGGAACGGGCCCGCCCGATCTCCGCCACCACCTGCTGCCAGACCAGCTCGAACCCGCTCTCCTCGGTGCGCGGGGCCGGGAGCGCCGCGAGGGCACCCTCCACCGTGCTGGTGGAGGACGCCCCCGTGGTCGATCCGGCTCGCGAGGCGGCCTTCGCCGGCTCACCCGCCATGACTACTCGTCCTCGTCGTCACGCTCGGACGCCGGGACCCGGTACGGGTCCGCGTCGCCGGCGTAGGTCGCCCCGGCGGCCTGGGTGCGCACCGCGGCGTCCGAGGTGCGGGCCCGGTCGAGCAGGTCGTCGATGTTCCGGGCGTTGTCCGGCAGCGCGTCCGCGACGAAGGTCAGCGTCGGGGTGAAGCGCACCCCGATCTTGCCGACCTCGGAGCGGATCACGCCCTTGGCGCTCTCCAGCGCGGCCGCGGTGGCCTCGCGCTCGGTCTCGTCACCGAAGACGGTGTAGAAGACGGTGGCCTCGCGCAGGTCTCCGGTCACCCGGGTGTCGGTGATGGTCACGAACCCCAGACGGGGGTCCTTGATCCGCCGTTCCAGGGTCTGGGCGACGACCACCTGGATGCGGTCGGCGAGCTTGCGCGCCCTAGCGGTGTCGGTCACGTTGCCTCCTCGTGCAGTGGGCCCGGTACCCGGGCGAGCTGCGCACCCGTCGGGGCCCACGCCCCAAAGTACCGGCCCGCGCCCGGCCTTGCGGGCGCTCTCGGTCCTGATCTGTGTGAGAACGGCGACTTCCGCCGGCCGGCTCCACAGCTCTCATTCGTCGTCGTCGTTGTGGTAGCGCCTCCTCGCGGAGAGGAGCTGCACCTCGGGGCGGCCGGCGACCAACCGCTCACAGCTGTCCAGGACCTCGGTGACGTACCCGGCTTCGCCGGAGACCACCGCGAGGCCGATCTCGGCCCGGCGGTGGAGGTCCTGGTTCCCGGTCTCGGCAGCGCACACGCTGTACTTGCGCTGCAGTTCGGCCACGATGGGCCGCACGATCGAACGCTTCTCCTTGAGCGAGTGGACGTCGCCCAGCAGCAGGTCGAAGGTGAGTGTTCCAACGAACATGTGTGACAGGTCAAGCCGACCTGGAAGGCCTCGGAGAGCGGCCCGGAACCGGGCCGACACCCCTGGACCCTACACAGCGAGACCGGGGCCGGTCGACGGGAATTCCACCCGTCGACCGGCCCCGGCTGACACCGACTAGGCGCGCGGCTTCTCGCGCATCTCGTAGGTCTCGATGATGTCGTCGACCTTGATGTCGTTGAACGACCCCAGGGTGACACCGGCCTCGAAGCCCTCGCGGACCTCGGTCGCGTCGTCCTTGAAGCGGCGCAGACCCTCGATGGAGAGGTTCTCCGCCACGACCTTGCCGTCGCGCAGCAGGCGGGCCTTGGCGTTGCGGCGGATGATGCCGTCGCGGACCAGGACACCGGCGATGTTGCCGAACTTGGAGGAGCGGAAGACCTCGCGGATCTCCGCGGCGCCGAGGCGCACCTCCTCGTACTCCGGCTTGAGCATGCCCTTGAGGGCGCTCTCGATCTCCTCGATCGCCTGGTAGATGACCGAGTAGTACCGGACGTCCACGCCTTCCTTCTCGGCCGCGGCGCGCGCACGGCCCTCGGCGCGCACGTTGAAGCCGATGATGATGGCGTCCGAGCCCATCGCCAGGTCCACGTCGGACTCGGTGATGGCACCCACACCGCGGTGCAGGACCCGGAGCTCGACCTCCTCGCCCACGTCCAGCTTGACGAGGGCGTCCTCAAGGGCCTCGACCGAACCGGAGACGTCACCCTTGATGATGAGGTTGAGCTGCTCGATGGAGCCGGCGGCGATGGCCTTGTCCAGGTCCTCCAGGGACACCCGGACCCGACGCTGCGCGAAGGCGGCGTTGCGGTCGCGGGCCGAGCGCTTCTCGGCGATCTGGCGGGCGGTGCGGTCCTCGTCGACGACGATGAAGCTGTCGCCGGCGCGGGGCACCGAGGTCAGACCGAGCAGCAGCACCGGACGGGACGGGCCGGCCTCGGAGAGGTTGTTGCCGTTCTCGTCGAGCATCGCGCGGACGCGGCCGTAGGCGTCGCCCACGACGATCGAGTCGCCGACGCGGAGGGTACCGCGCTGGACCAGGACGGTCGCCATGGCGCCGCGGCCCTTGTCCAGGTGGGCTTCGATCGCGATGCCCTGCGCGTCCTGGTCGGGGTTGGCCCGCAGGTCGAGCGAGGCGTCCGCGGTCAGGACCACGGCCTCCAGCAGCTGGTCGATGTGCAGACCCTGGCGCGCGGAGATGTCGACGAACATCGTGTCGCCGCCGTACTCCTCGGCCACCAGGCCGAACTCGGTCAGCTGGCCGCGGACCTTGGTCGGGTCGGCGCCCTCGACGTCGATCTTGTTGACGGCGACCACGATCGGCACACCGGCGGCCTTGGCGTGGTTCAGCGCCTCGACCGTCTGCGGCATGACACCGTCGTTGGCCGCGACCACCAGGATCGCGATGTCGGTGGACTTGGCACCACGGGCACGCATGGCGGAGAACGCCTCGTGACCCGGGGTGTCGAGGAAGGTGATCGGGCGCTGCTCGCCGTTCACCTCGGTGACGACCTGGTAGGCACCGATGTGCTGGGTGATGCCACCGGCCTCGCCGGCCACCACGTTGGACTTGCGGATGGCGTCCAGCAGGCGGGTCTTACCGTGGTCGACGTGACCCATGACGGTGACGACCGGCGGGCGCGGGGCCAGCTGGTCCTCGTCGCCCTCGTTGGCACCGAAGTCGATGTCGAACGACTCCAGCAGCTCGCGGTCCTCGTCGTCCCGGCTGACGATCTCCAGGACGAAGCCCATCTCGTCGGCCAGCAGCTGGAGCGTGGCGTCGGAGACCGACTGGGTCGCGGTGACCATCTCACCGAGGTTGAACATGACGGAGACGAGCGCGGCCGGGTTGGCGTTGATCTTCTCCGCGAAGTCCATCAGCGAGGCGCCGCTCGACAGGCGAACGGTCTGGCCGTTGCCGCGAGGCAGCATCACACCGCCGACGGACGGGGCCTGCATGGCCTCGTACTCCTGGCGCTTCGCCCGCTTCGACTTGCGGCCGCGCGCCGGGCGACCGCCCGGGCCACGACCGAAGGCGCCCTGCGTGCCACCACGGGCACCCGGGCCGCCGGGACGACCGCCGAAGCCGCCGGGACGCGGGCCGAAGCCGCCACCGCCGCCGGGGGCACCGCCACCGGGACGCGGGCCGCCGAAGCCACCGCCACCGGCCGGACGCGAGCCCGGACCGGCCGGACGGCCCTGGAAGCCGGGACGGGCACCGCCCGGAGCACCCGGACGGCCGCCGGGGCCACCCGGACCACGGCCACCCGGACCCGGACGCGGGCCGGCCGGACGCTGCGGCATCATGCCCGGGTTCGGGCGCGGCATGCCGGACGGGGTCGGGCCGCCGGGACGCGGCGCGGCCGGACGCGGCATGCCGTCGGGACGCGGGGCGCCACCGGGACGGGGAGCACCGGCACCCGGAGCACCCGGACGCGGGGCGCCACCGGGACGCGGCGCACCGGCACCGGGAGCGCCGGCGGGACGCGGACGGTCGCCACCGGGACGCGGCGCACCGGCACCCGGAGCACCGCCCGGACGCGGACGGTCGCCACCCGGACGCGGCGCACCGGCACCCTGGGCGCCACCCGGACGCGGGGCACCGCCCTGGCCGCCCTGACGGCGGTCGCCGGGACGGCCCATGCCGGTGGCGCTACCCGAGGTGAACGGGTTGTTGCCCGGACGCGGGCCGGCCGGACGCGGGCCCGGACGGGCACCGGAGGCCTGGCCACCCGGGCGCGGGGCCTGGGCGGACGGACGCGGGGCGTCGCCGGCCGGAGCCGGCGAGGAGAACTCGGCCGCGGGCGCGGCCGGGGCCGCCGGAGCGGCGGGACGCGCGGCCGGGCGCGGGCCCGGAGTCGGCGCGCCCGGCTTCGGGGCGGCGGGGGCGGCCGGCGCGGAAGGCGCGGCGGCAGCCGGGGTCGGACGGGGACCAGGGGTCGCGCCGGGGCGCGGTCCCGGGGTCGGAGCCCCCGGCTTCGGGGCACCCGAGCCGGCGGCGGGGGAGGGCGCCGCGGTCTTCCGCGGGCCCGGCTTGGCAGCGGAACCACCACCGGTGGGGGCCACACCAAGCGCGTCAGTCAACTTGCGCACGACCGGCGCCTCGATCGTCGAGGACGCCGAACGAACGAACTCACCGAGCTCGGTGAGCTTGGCCATGACGGCCTTGCTCTCCAAGCCAAGCTCCTTGGCGAGTTCATAAACCCGGACCTTAGCCACTTCACTCCTGTCTATGAGTCCGGGGGTCTCGTCCGCCGGACTGTCGCTACTTCATGGGCGTACCCATCGCGTACTCATCGCGTACTCATCGAGTGCTCATCGCAATCTCGACCTACTTCCACATCGCGAGGTACCTGACTGGTGGCACGGCGCGCGGCTGCCCGCGCGCCGTGCTTGTTGCGGTGGTTCTCCGCCGCGCGAGCGGCGGCCGTCGCGGGAGGCGGCCCTGCTACGAGGCTTCGCCCGCCCGCTCCCCGATGAACTCGCGGAGCCGCTCCGTGTCGAGCGCTCCCTGGAGCCGGAAGGCCCGGGGGAACGCCCGACGGCGGACCGCGAGGTCGAGGCAGCCGGGGTCGGGGTGCACGTGGGCGCCCCGGCCCGGCAGTGCGCCACGGGGATCAGGGACGCACTCGCCCTCGACCGCCGTGACACGCAACAGCTGGTGCTTGGCCGCGCGCTTGCGGCAGCCCACGCAGGTGCGTTCCGGGCGTGCTCGGACATGCGTCCGGCCAGACGAAGGCAAGTCTACCCCTCCGAAGCGACATGGCGCCGCCCCGCCGATCCCGGAGGACCGACGAGGACGGCTGTGACAACACTGACTACCGGGCCTGCGATTCCTCGCCCTGGCCCTCGGTGTCCGGCCGGATGTCGATCCGCCACCCGGTGAGGCGCGCGGCCAGGCGGGCGTTCTGCCCCTCCTTGCCGATCGCCAGCGACAGCTGGTAGTCCGGCACGATCACCCGGGCGGAGCGCTGGGCGGCGTCCACGATCTCCACGCTGGTCACCCGAGCGGGCGACAGGGCCGCGGCCACCATCTCCCGGGGGTCCTCCGACCAGTCGACGATGTCGATCTTCTCGCCGTGCAGCTCGCCCATCACCGCGCGCACCCGGGAGCCCATCGGGCCGATGCAGGCGCCCTTGGCGTTCAGGCCCTGGCGGCGCGACCAGACCGCGATCTTGGTCCGGTGGCCGGCCTCGCGGGCGATCGCCGCGATCTCCACGCTGCCGTCCGCGATCTCCGGGACCTCCAGCGCGAACAGCTTCTTCACCAGGCTGGGGTGGGTCCGCGACAGCGTCACCGAGGCCCCGCGCACGCCGCGGCGCACGGCCACCACGTAGCACTTCAGCCGGGTGCCGTGGCGGTAGTCCTCGCCCGGGACCTGCTCCTGCGGAGGCAGGATGGCCTCCAGCTTGCCGATGTCGACCAGCACGTTCTTCGGGTCGTTGCCCTGCTGGACGACACCGGTGACGATGTCGCCCTCCTTGCCCGCGTACTCGCCGAAGGTCTGGTCGTCGGCGGCGTCGCGCAGGCGCTGCATCATCACCTGGATGCCGATGCTGGACGCGATCCGGCCGAAGCCGCTCGGGGTGTCGTCGAACTCCTTGGGCTCGACGCCCTCGTCCAGCTCGGCCGGGTCCTCCATGGCCCACACGGTGACGTGGCCGCTCTTGCGGTCCAGGTGCACCCGGGCCCGGCGGCGCGAGCCCTCGGTGCGGTGGTACGCGGTGAGGAGGGCGGACTCGATGGACTCGACCAGCAGGTCGAAGGGGATGTTCTTCTCGTTGACCAGCGTGCGCAGGGCACTCATGTCGATGTCCACGGCTACGCCTCCTCGTCTTTCGTCACGTTCGTCATGGTCGTACGGCACCGGTGGTTCACTCGGCGCCGTCGTCCCCCTCGTCGAAGTCGGCAGCCGCGTCCAGGAGCGCGTCGTCGTCCTTGCGGTTGAACTCGACCTGGACGCGCGCCCGGGCCACCTCCGCGTACGCCAGACGGCGCTCCTTCGGGCGGCCGCGCCCCTTCACCGGCTGCACCTCGACCAGTGCGCCGTCCTCGTCGGCCTCCAGGACCCGGGCGACGACCTCCCCGCCGTCCGCCAGGTGGATCTTGGCCAGCCGGCCCTCTGCGCGCTGCCAGTGCCGGGGCAGGACCAGCGGGCGCTCCGCGCCCGGCGAACCGACCTCCAGCAGGTACGCCTCGTCCCCCATCAGGTCCGACTCGTCCAGGGCCTCGCCGACCACCCGGCTGAACTCGGCGATGGCGTCCATGTCCACACCGCCGTCGGTGTCGACGTCGATCTGCACCTGCCGGCGGCTGCCCGTCCTGGTGACCCGGACGTCCTCCAGGTCCAGTCCGGCCTGCTCGGCCAGCGGCTCCAGCAGCGCTCGCAGCCGGTCGGTGTGGGTGGTGCTCATCCGGGTGGACTCCTCGGCCGCGTCTGCTGTTGTCAGAAGGTCGCCCCGCGCCCTCGGCGCCACACCGGGTCACGGCAGCTCGGCCCAAAGCCTATCCGGTGAAGCCCCGAACCACCGATTCCGGACCTCCGGCCGCCGCCCGCACGCGACCCACTGCGAGCAAGGTCACACTGTGCGGCGCCCGGCACGGCGCCCCCGAACCGGGCCCGGGAACGTGGGGATTCTGTAATGATTCACGCCTACGAGGGGAGGCGGGGAGGCCGTCCTCCCGTACCCGCCACGGAGTGACCCCGATGCAGCCGCCCAGCCGACGGACCTTCCTGGCCCTCGGACTGCTCACCACCCTCACCGCCTGCACCGGCGGCTCCGACGGGCACCCCACCACCGCCGAACCACCGCGGGACCCGGACACCCCCGCCCGGCTTCGCGCGGTCGCCGTCACCGACCGCCTGCTCGGCGCCTACGACGAGCTGCTCGCCGCCCCGGACGCCCGGACCGCCCTGCTGCGACCCCTGCGCGAGGACACCGTCCGGCACCGCGCCGCCCTCGCCCAGGGCCTGCCGACCGCCTCTCCCTCCGCCTCCGGCCCCGCCTCGGGCACCCCCTCCCCGACCGGCAGCCCGACCGGCACCCCGGCCGATCCCGTCGCCACCCTCGCCGACCTGGCCGCGCTGGAGCGCCGGAGCGCCGACTCCCACCTCCACGACCTCGAAGGGGTCGGCCCGGACCTCGCCCGGCTGCTCGCCGCCATCGCCGCCTCCAAGGCACTGCACACCGCGGCCCTCGGCGACCAGACCCCCGTCGCCGCTGCCGAGGACCGCGCCGCCACCCCCGAGGCCACGGCCGCCGCCGTCCCGGCCCTCCAGACCGCCCTCGGCGCCGAGCACGCCGCCGTCTACGGCTACGGCGTGGTCGGCGCCCACCTGCCCGACGACCGGCAGCGCGCCGACGCCCGCGGCGCCCACGCCGCCCACCAGGCCCGGCGCGACGCCTGGCAGCGCCTGCTGACCGGCGCCGCCGCCTCCCCCACCCCGGCCGCCGGCGGCTACCAGCTGCCCTTCCCGGTCACCTCCCCGGCGGACGCCACCAGGCTCGCCGTCCACCTGGAGACCCGGCTGACCACCGTCTACGCCGACCTGGTCGCCACCGTCCCGGCCCCCTACCGCTCCCGGGCCGCCACCGCCCTGCGCGAGACCGCCCTGTCCGCCCGCCGCTGGGGCGCCCCCGCGACGGCGTTCCCCGGCGTGCCCGACTGACCTCCTCGCCGGTGGCCGGGCGGGACGCGCGACACCCGCCCGGCCGAAAGCCCGGCACGTCACGCCCAAACCCTGACAATGGACCCATGTCGGGAGCCGAACCCACCATCACCGTCCCCAGCCGGCTGACGAACGCCGTCACCGCCGCCCACGGCGAGGCCGGCCGCCGGTGGCTGGCCGCCCTGCCCGCCAGGGCCGCCGACCACCTCGCCCGCTGGGACCTCACCCTGGAACGGGTCCTCGACCCCGGCGGCAGCCTCAGCCTGGTCGCCTACGTCCACCGCGACGACCTCTCCCCCGCCGTCCTCAAGGTCGGCCTGCCCACCCCCGAGACCGCCCACGAGCACACCGCCCTCACCCACTGGGCCGGCCGGGGCGCCGTGCTGCTCCTCGGCTCCGTCCCCGCCGAGGGCGTCCTCCTGCTCGAACGCCTCCACGGCGAGATCCCGCTGCGCTCGCTGGCCGAGCCCAAGGCCATGCTGGAGGCCACCAGCCTGCTGCACCGCCTCTGGACGGACCTCCCCGAGGGGCACTCCCTCCCCGCCGTCGGGCAGCGGATCGCCGCGGCCGCCGCCACCGCCGACCGCCTCGCGGAGGCCGCCGACCCCGTCGCCGCCGAGGCCCGGCCGCTGATCGCCGAGGCCCTGGACACCGCCCGCGACCTCGCCGGTTCCGCCGGCGAGTCCTTCCTGCTGCACGGCGACTTCCACCACGGCAACGTCCTGGCCGCCGACCGCGCCCCCTGGCTGGCCATCGACCCGCGCCCGGTGGCCGGCGAGCGCGCCTACGACCTGGCCCGCCTCGCGCTGGACCGCGCCGACACCCTGGTCGGCTCCCCCGGCGCCCCCGCGGCCGTCCGCCGCCGGCTGGGACGGCTCTCCGAGGCCCTCGAAGTCGACCGGGACCGGCTGCGCGGCTGGACCCTCTTCCGCGCCGTCGACCTCGCCCTGCGCGCCCTCACCGAGGGCCGGCGCGAGGACGCCGAACTCTCACTGGAGTTCGCCGGCGCCCTGTGAGCCCCGGACCGCCGCCCCGCGCAGCGGCAGCCGGGCGCCCATCACCGCGTACAGCCGGTCCGTCGCGGGGAACCGCACCGCCCGCGCCAGGTCCTGGTACCCCAGCGCCCGGTACAGCCGCCGCGCCGGCGTCTCGGCGTCGATCGCCGAGAGGATGCTCCGGTCCAGCCCCGACCGCTCGCAGAGCGTCCGGATGATCCGCGAGCCGACCCCCCGCCCCTGGAACTCCGGCAGCACGTGCAGCTCGGTGACGGCGAAGACTCCGTCCAGCCAGTCCCCGTACCCCCGGGCGGTCAGATGGGGCTCGATCACCGTGCTCCACCAGTGCTCCCGGTGGTTGGGCATCCCGTACCCGAACCCGACCAGCCGCCCGCCGCTCATCGCGCCGAGCGCGATCACCCCCGGCTGGAGGGCGTGCCGGCCGACGATGTGCAGCCGTACCGCGACCTCCTCCGGCGTCAGGCCGAACGCCGCCGCCTGGACCTCCAGCGCCTGCGGCGCCCAGGCGGCGAGGTCGATGGGCCCGATCGTCACACCGGTCAGCTGATCCATGCTCCGGACGTTACTACCAGCGGCCCCACGGCGCGGCCGAAGATCCCAACCACTCCTGCCGCACCGATCAGAAGAGCACGCTCATGAACGCCCCGACCTCCCGGAACCCCACCCGCCGGTACGCGGCCCGGGCCCGCAGGTTGAAGTCGTTGACGTACAGCGACACCACCGGCGCCACCTCCCGCAGGGCGACGTCCAGGACGGCCGCCATGCCCGTCTCGGAGAGCCCCCGCCCCCGGTGCTCCGGGGCGACCCAGACCCCCTGGATCTGGCAGGCCCCCTCCGTCACCGCGCCGATCTCCGCCTTGAAGACGACCTGCCCGTCCTCCCCGAACCGCGCGAACGACCGCCCAGTGGAGACGAGTTCGGCCACCCGCGCCTGGTAGAGGAGCCCGCCGTCCCCCGCCAGCGGCGACACCCCCACCTCCTCGGTGAACATCGCCACGCAGGCCGGCATCAGGGCCTCGACCTCGTTGCGCCGCACCCGGCGCACCAGTGGGTCCGGCGCGATCTCCGCCGACGGCACCGAGGTCGCCAACAGCGGCTGGTGCGCCCGGACTTCCCTGGGCGGTCCCCAACTGCGTTCCAGCAGCGCCCAGAAGGCCGCCGTGGCCCCCGCCGGCCCGACGATCGAGGAGCAGCGGCGGCCCTGCCGACGGGCCCGCTCCGCGAACGCCGCGACCGCCTCCGAGCCGGCGTTGACCAGGACCAGGTTCGCCCCGGCGTAGCAGAGCGCGTCCAGCACGCCGTCCCCGTCGTACCAGCCCCACATCTCCCCGCCGAGGCGCCACGGGTCCAGCCCGACGGCCTCGACCCGGGTCGCGACGAAGGCGTTGGCGACCGGGTCGCGGTGGAGGATCTCCAGGGCGTCCCCGAGGTCGGGCGGCTCCAGCACGCGGGTGGTGGCCAGGGCCCGGGCAGCCTGGAAGGAGCTCGGGAGCATCACACCTCGATCGAGCATCGAGACAGCACCTCACTGAGACGACTCTGGCCGCACCCTACTCCGTGGCCCCACCCGGCTACGGCCGCGGGGCCGTCCGCGAACGGACGGCCCCGCTTCCGGAAAACGCCGCGCGGGCCCTCCCGCGCGGTCAGGACTGGGCGGAGGTCACTCCCCCGCGACGACGGTCGGCGCGCCCGACTCGACGCCCTCCGCCTGCATCTGCTCGGCGAGCTTGAGGGCCTCCTCGATCAGGGTCTCGACGATCTTCGACTCGGGAACGGTCTTGATGACCTCGCCCTTGACGAAGATCTGGCCCTTGCCGTTGCCGGAGGCGACCCCGAGGTCGGCCTCGCGGGCCTCGCCCGGACCGTTGACGACGCAGCCCATGACGGCCACCCGCAGCGGCACCTCCATGCCCTCCAGCCCGGCGGTGACCTCCTCCGCGAGCTTGTAGACGTCGACCTGGGCCCGGCCGCAGGACGGGCAGGAGACGATCTCCAGGCCGCGCTCGCGCAGCCCGAGCGACTCCAGGATCTGGGTGCCGACCTTGATCTCCTCGGCCGGCGGGGCGGAGAGCGAGACCCGGATGGTGTCGCCGATGCCCTCGGCCAGCAGCGCGCCGAAGGCGACCGCCGACTTGATGGTGCCCTGGAAGGCCGGCCCGGCCTCGGTCACGCCGAGGTGCAGCGGGTAGTCGCACGCGGCGGCGAGCTGGCGGTAGGCGTTGATCATCACGACCGGGTCGTTGTGCTTGACCGAGATCTTGATGTCGCGGAAGTCGTGCTCCTCGAACAGCGAGCACTCCCACAGCGCCGACTCGACCAGCGCCTCCGGGGTGGCCCGGCCGTACTTCTCCAGCAGGCGCTTGTCCAGCGAACCGGCGTTGACACCGATCCGGATCGGCACGCCCGCGTCCTTGGCGGCCTTGGCGATCTCGCCGACCTTGTCGTCGAAGGCCTTGATGTTGCCCGGGTTCACGCGCACCGCCGCGCAGCCGGCGTCGATCGCGGCGAAGACGTACTTCGGCTGGAAGTGGATGTCCGCGATGACCGGGATCTGCGACTTCTTGGCGATGATCGGCAGCGCGTCCGCGTCGTCCTGCGAGGGCACCGCGACCCGGACGATCTGGCAGCCGGAGGCGGTGAGCTGCGCGATCTGCTGGAGCGTGGCGTTGATGTCCGAGGTCACCGTGGTGGTCATCGACTGCACCGAGATCGGTGCGTCGCCGCCGACCGGCACGTTGCCGACCATGATCTGCCGCGAGTGGCGGCGCTTGGCCAGGGGCTTGAGCGGCAGGGACGGAATACCGAGCGAGATCGCGGTCATGTGCGCAGGGTTCCCCGGGGTTGAGGTGTGGGCGGCCTCCCGGCCGTCGCACGGCCGAGGCCGGGCGCGCGGACGATCGCGCACCCGGCCCCCACGGTACGGCACGGCGCCGTGCCGGAGCATCCTCCCTGGCTGCGGCTAACCGATCTTCACCGGGTTCACGAGGTCGGCGACCATCACCAGCAGGGTGAATCCGATGAACACGCTGGCCACCACGTACGCCACCGGCATCAGCTTGGCGACGTCGAACGGGCCCGGATCGGGCCGCCGGAACAGCCGGGCGAACCGGCGCCGGACCGCCTCCCAGAGCGCTCCGGCCACGTGCCCGCCGTCCAGCGGGAGCAGCGGCAGCATGTTGAAGAGGAAGAGCGACAGGTTGATGCCCGCCAGCAGGTACACGGCGGTGGCGACCCGCTGGGTGGCGGGCACGTCCATCGAGAAGACCTCGCCGCTGACCCGGGCGGCGCCGACCATGCCGATCGGCGAGTCCGGGTCGCGCGGGGCGTCGCCGACGATCGCGTTCCACAGCCCGGGGATCTTCCCGGGCAGGGCGACCAGCGCCTTGACCCCGGTCTCGGCCTGGTCGTACATCCGGTCGATCGACTGTCCGAGGCTGAGCTGGACCACCCCGGTCGCCGGGGTGAACCCGAGGAACCCGGCCTGGACGGTCTGGCCCTTGATCGGGACGTTGTTGCCGTCGTACTTCTGGACGTCGTTGACCGCGATGGTCGGGTTGAGGGTGAGCTGCTCCCCGGCCCGCTCGACCACGACCGGGACGGTCCGGCCCGCCGACTTCCGGATGTCCGCCTGGAGCTGGTCGTAGGTGCGGATCCGGTCGCCGTCGAAGGAGAGGACCTTGTCGCCCGCCTTCAGTCCGGCCTGGGCGGCCGGGGTCAGCGGGGCGCCCTCCGGGCAGGTGTCCCTGGGCGCGCCCGCCTTGACGACGCACTTCTCGACGCTGCCGACCGTCGGCACGGTCATGCTGACGCCGAAGCCCATCATCACGGTCAGGAAGAGCCCGAACGCCAGGATCAGGTTCATGAACGGCCCGGCGAACATCACGATGACGCGCTGCCAGGGCTTGCGGGTGTAGAAGAGCCGGTGCTCGTCCCCCTCCTGGAGCTCCTCGTAGGAGGCCTCGCGGGCGTCCTCGATCATGGTCCGCCAGGGCGAGCTGCTGCGCTTGGTGATCCGGCCGTCCTCGCCCGGCGGGAACATCCCGATCATCCGGATGTACCCGCCGAACGGGATGGCCTTGATGCCGTACTCGGTCTCGCCCTTGCGGCGCGACCAGAGGGTCGGCCCGAAGCCGACCATGTACTGCGGCACCCGGATGCCGAACAGCTTGGCCGTGGAGAGGTGGCCGAGTTCGTGCCAGGCGATCGAGACGAGCAGCCCGACGACGAAGACCAGGATGCCGACCACCGTCAAAACCGTTGCCACCGCTGGTCCTCCGTCATGCTGCTCCGCTCATCGTCTTGTCCTACCGCTCTAGGGCCCGAGGGCGCCCACCACCACGGTCGGCCGCCCCGGGGCCGCCGACCGGCCGTCAGCCGGCCGCCAACTCGCGGGCCCGGGCGCGCGCCCAGTCCTCCGCGTGCAGGACGTCCTCCACCGTCAGGGAAGTTCCCGCCGCCGAAGCGCCGTCCCGCTGGCCGTGCTCGGCCACGACCTTGGCAACAGTGTCCACGATTCCGGTGAAAGCGAGGCGGCCGTTCAGGAACGCCTCCACGCACTCCTCGTTGGCCGCGTTGAACACCGCCGGGAAGGTGGCGCCCAGGGTGCCCACCTCGCGGGCCAGCTCGACCGCCGGGAAGGCCTCGTCGTCCAGCGGGAAGAACTCCCAGGTGGCGGCCTTGGTCCAGTCGCAGCCGGGGGCGGCGTCCGGCACCCGGTCCGGCCAGCCCAGACCCAGCGCGATCGGCATCCGCATGTCCGGCGGGCTGGCCTGGGCCAGGGTCGAACCGTCGGTGAACTCCACCATCGAGTGGACCACCGACTGCGGATGGACCACGACCTCGATCCGGTCGAACGGCACGTCGTACAGCAGGTGGGCCTCGATCACCTCCAGGCCCTTGTTCACCAGGGTCGCGGAGTTGATCGTGACGACCGGGCCCATCGCCCAGGTCGGGTGCGCCAGGGCGTCCTGCGGGGTCACCCCGGCCAGCTGCTCACGGGTCCGGTTGCGGAACGGACCGCCACTGGCGGTGACCACCAGCTTGCGCACCTCCGCACGGGTGCCGCCGGCCAGCGCCTGGAACAGCGCGGCGTGCTCGGAGTCCACCGGCACGATCTGGCCCGGCCGGGCCACCGCCTTCACCAGCGGGCCGCCGACGATCAGCGACTCCTTGTTGGCCAGCACCAGCACCCGGCCGGCCTCCAGCGCGGCCAGCGTCGGCCGCAGGCCGATCGAACCGGTGATGCCGTTCAGCACCGAGTGGCACTCCAGGGCGGCCAGCTCGGTCGCCGTGTCCGGGCCCGCCAGCACCGTCGGCAGCGGACGGCCCGCCGCCTTCGCGGCCAGCGCCTCGCGCAGCGCCGGCTCGGCCGCCGGATCGGCCACCGCCACGGTGTGCACCCCCAGCCGCAGCGCCTGCTCGGCCAGCAGCTCCACCCGGCCGCCCGCCGCCGACAGGGCGACCACCCGGAAACGGTCCGGGTTGCGGAGCACCACGTCGATGGCCTGGGTGCCGATCGAACCGGTGGAACCGAGGATCACCAGCTCTCGGGGGCCGGAGGGGTCCGCCACGGTGGGCGTGAAGCGCAGCTGCGGGTGAGCGAGCGAAGTCATGCGCCCATTGTGGCCTGTTCGCGGCGCCCGCCAGGACGCCCTCCGGTCCCGCGGTCTACCGTCGGAACCATGCGTACCGTCATCGCCGGGGGCCACGGACAGATCGCGCTCCGGCTGGAACGGCTGCTCGCCGCGCGCGGCGAGCGCCCCGCCGGGATCATCCGCCGCCCCGAACAGGCCCAGGACCTCGTCGACGCCGGCGCCGAGCCGCTGCTGCTCGACCTGGAGGCCGCCACCGCCGGGCAGCTCGCCGAACTGCTGACCGGGGCCGACGCGGTGGTCTTCGCCGCCGGCGCCGGACCGGGCAGCGGCGCCGCCCGCAAGAACACCGTCGACCGGGACGCCGCCGTACTGCTCGCCGACGCGGCCGAACTCGCCGGGGTCCGCCGGTACCTGATGGTCTCGGCGATGGCCGCCGACGCCGCCGCGCACCACCCGGCCGACGAGGTCTTCGAGACCTACCTGCGGGCCAAGGGAGCCGCCGACGACGCGGTCCGGGCCCGGACCGCGCTGGACTGGACGGTGCTGCGCCCCGGGCGGCTCACCGACGGCCCCGGCACCGGCCTGGTCCGGCTGGCCCCTTCGGTCGACCGCGGCGCGGTGGACCGGGAGGACGTGGCCGCCGTCCTGGCCGCCCTGCTGCGCGAGCCCGGCACCGCCGGGCTGACCCTGGAGCTGGTCGCCGGGAACGCCACCGTCGAGGAGGCGGTCGCGGCGGCCGCCGGGCACGACGGCTGAGCCGGGGGCGGGGGGCGGGGGCGGCAGGGTGGTGGCTCGGGGGACGGGAAACGTGGGAAGGCCCGGTTCGACGGACGAACCGGGCCCTCCCGCCACGGCGGTGCTACGTCACCGCCGCCGCGTCGCTCAGAGGTCCAGGCCGGTGAGGACCATGACCTTCTCGACGGTGTAGTCGTCCATCGCGTACTTGACGCCCTCGCGGCCGACGCCGGAGTCCTTGACGCCGCCGTACGGCATCTGGTCGGCGCGGTAGGACGGCGCGTCGCCGATGATCACACCGCCGACCTCCAGCTCCCGGTGGGCGCGGAAGGCCGTCTGCAGGTCGTGGGTGAACACGCCGGCCTGGAGGCCGAACGCCGAGTCGTTGACGGCCGCGAAGGCCTCGTCCACGCCGTCCACCTTGTGCAGCGACAGCACCGGGCCGAACACCTCGGACTTCGCCAGGATGGCGTCCTCGGGCAGGTCGGCCAGCACGGTCGGGGCGTAGGTGGCGCCCTCGCGGGTGCCGCCGGTGAGCACCTTGGCGCCCTTGGCGACCGCGTCCTCGACCCAGGACTCGACACGCTTGGCGGCGTTCTCGTCGATCAGCGGGCCGACGTCGGTCGCGTCGTCGCTCGGGTCACCGGTGACCTGGGCCTTGACCTTGGCCACGACCTTCTCCGCCAGCGCGTCGTACACCGACGCGTCGGCGATCACCCGCTGGACCGAGATGCAGGACTGGCCGCCCTGGTAGTTGGCGAACATCGCGATCCGGCTCGCCGCCCAGTCCAGGTCGGCCTCCGAGGACCAGTCGGCGAGCACCACGGCCGCGGCGTTGCCGCCGAGCTCCAGGGTGCAGTGCTTGCGCGGCACCGAGTCCATGATCTGGTAGCCGACCTTGTCCGAACCGGTGAAGGAGATCACCGGCAGGCGCTCGTCCTGCACCAGGGCCGGCATCCGGTCGTTCGGCACGGTCAGGATCGACCAGGAGCCGACCGGCAGGTCCGTCTCGGCCAGTACCTCACCCAGCACCATCGCCGACAGCGGGGTCGCCGGGGCCGGCTTCAGGATGATCGGGGCACCGACCGCGATCGCCGGGGCGATCTTGTGGGCGACCAGGTTCAGCGGGAAGTTGAACGGCGCGATCCCGAGCACCACACCGCGCGGGAAGCGGCGCACCACCGCGAAGCGGCCCACGCCGCCCGGGTCGGTGTCCAGCCGCATGGTCTCGCCGTTGGTGCGGCGCGCCTCCTCGGCGGCCCAGCGGAAGACCGACACCGCGCGGCCGATCTCACCGCGGGCCCACTTGATCGGCTTGCCGTTCTCGGCGCTGACCAGCTGGGCCAGCTCCTCGGTGCGCTCGGTCAGCCGCTTGGCCACGTGGTCCAGGGCGGCGGCACGCTGGTGCGCCGGGGTGGCGGCGAACACCGGCAGGGCGGCGACGGCGGCGTCCAGCGCCTCCTCGACCTGGGCCTCGGTCGGGATGCTCACCTTGCCGACCAGACGGCCGTCCCAGCTGTTGTGCACCTCGAAGTCGGCGTCACCGCTCGCCCGGCGGCCGGCGAGCCAGAAATCGTACGTGGTGGTCACCGTGGTACCGGCCCTCTCCTCGTCTGTCCTACGGCCCACGGACGTGGGACCCGGACTTGAGGGTAGGCGGGGCGGCGCGCCGACCGGATTGGCCGACTAGGAGCGTTCGCCCCCGGGGTCACTCCACCGCGTCCTACCGCCGATCCTCGGTCGGGAGCGGGCGCGCGTCTCGGAGAGCGGGCGAGGCGTATCGGGAAGCGGGCGAGGCGTATCGGGAGCGGAACCGGCGTCTCACTCCTCGCCGGAGCGCAGCGCCAGCCACAGCTCCATCCGCACGTCCGTGTCGTCCAGCGAACGGCCCAGCAGCTCCTCGACCCGGCGCATCCGGTAGCGCAGCGTGTGCCGGTGCACGCCCAGGTCGGCCGCGGCCGCGTCCCACTGGCCGTGCCGGGACAGCCACGCCCGCAGCGAGGCCACCAGGTCACCGCGGGCCGTCCGGTCGTGCTCGCGCAGCGGCCGCAGCAGCCCCTCCGCGAACGCCGTCACCGCGTCCTCACCGAGCAGCGGCAGCAGCGAACCCGCGCCGACCTCCTCGTGGTCCACCGACCGGCGTCCGCCGCGCAGCGCCACCGCCAGCGCCCGCTCGGCCTGCGCGTGCGCCGTGCCGGCCTCCTCCAGCGCGGCCGGAGCCGAGACGCCCAGCGACAGGCCCTCGTGCTCCTCCACCGCGCCCAGGCACGCCCGGTGCACCGCGCCGTTGTCCAGCGCCAGCACCATCAGCCGCGGCCCGTGGGTGCCGTCCTCCCGCGCCACCAGCAGCTTCTCGCCCACCCGGGCACCCGCCTGCTCGGCCCGGTCGCCCAGCTCGCCGAGCGCCTCCGCGGCATCCGCGTTGGACGGGCCCGCCCCTGCCACCAGGACCCGTATCGTGCCCTCCGGCATGCCCCCGAACAGCCCCACCGCCACCTGGCGGGCCGTCGCCACCTCACCGGCCAGCACCATCCGCAGCAGTGCCGCGCCCATCCGCTCCTCCGCCTGCCGCAGCTCGCGCGAGCGTTCCAGGGTGAGGGTCAACAACGCCACCGCCGCGTTCAGCACGTACCGCTCGGTCGGCGTGATGCGGTCCTCGGTCCCGACCGCCAGGAAGCCCCGGGCCCGCCGGTCCGCACCCAGCGACTGGACCACCACGTAGTCCTCGTCCGCCGTGTCTATCCCCGGCGCGGGGGGGGGGGGGGGGGGGGGGGGGGGGGGGGGGGGGGGAAGGGGGGGGGGGGGGGGGGGGGGGGGGGGGGGGGGGGGGGGGGGGTAGGGGGAGGGGGGGGGGGGGGGGGGGGGGTCGACCGGGACGAGCAGAGAAAGGGGTTGGGTGCGCGGTGCGTGACTTCC
>NZ_JBVITE010000059.1:20941-53693 GCF_055575155.1 Kitasatospora sp. NPDC034533 | reverse complement strand
AGGCCGGTGCGTTCGGTGAGCAGGTGGATCTTCGACCCGTACTTGCCCCGATCGACAGGATTCGGACCTGTCAGCTCCCCCTTTTCAGGGCCCGCATGTTCACCGAGTCGACCGCGCACCGCGACCAGTCCAGCTCACCCCGCGCGCCGAGCTCGTCCAGGACGACGCGGTGGAGCTTCGCCCACACCCTGGCCCTGCTCCACTCGGTGAAGCGGCGGTGCGCGGTGGGCCCGGACGGGCCGAAGCAAGGCGGCAGTTGGGCCCACGTGCACCCCGACGTGGCGACGAAGACGATCGCCGCCAGCACTTCGCGGTCCCCGTAACGGCGCCGACCACCGCCCTGCGGCCGCCTCGGCGCCGCCGGCACCACCAACTGGAACAGCTCCCACAGCTCGTCCGGCACCAAGCGCTCCACGATCGTCACGCGAGCAGCTTACAAGCCCAAATGAGATGACTTCTTAAACGCCCTGCTCCGCCGTTCCCGCCCTCGGGCGATCCGGTTCCACAACCTGAGGCACTCGACCGCGACCCTCTCCTGGAACAGGGCGTCGAGCTCGTCGTCATCAAGGAGTTGCTGGGCCACGCCCACATCGGCGCCACCGCCACGGTGTACGCATACGTCCGCATCCGCCTCCAGCGCGACGCCATCGGTCTACTCGGCCGTACCCTCAGCGAGGACGCCACTGGCCCCGAGGGCGGCGACGAACCACCGTTTTGTGCAGCACCCGTCCGCTGACGTTGCCGTCAACTACTGCCGTCAAGACGCCAAGAAGCCCCGCTGGAACGCAAGACGTTCAACGGGGCTTCACACCTTGCTGGGCCTCTCTACACGCTGATTATTCGCAACCGGGGCGAAGCCTACGGCTCCTCACGGAAGGCATCCAGCAAGCGAAAGAAGGATTCGACAGGAGATTCATCCTCTTGAATCAATCGCTCCACGGCCGACACCCACCCAAGTGTGAGCGGCGTGCCATATTTCCAGCTCAACCAATTAGTAAATGGCCCAGCAGGATCCAGCACAAAATTCTCATCAATACCATGGACAGTCAACGCCAAGGAATAGCCAGAGAGGAAGCTCGCCAGGATCTCAAGGCTCCCACCCTCTAGAAATTCCCGCCGAAGACGCGAATCGTCAAGGATGTCATAAATATTTCGCAACGGCCCGGCAGGCACGTCCAACCCTTCTAAAGGACCCGAAACTCGACGCAGTCGCACGATGGGCCGTGCGCCACGCGATCGCAAGCTGCTAACGCGTGGCGCACAGCTTTGGCTCACACTACAGACTACCCGCCAGGAGTGAACCTGTAGCCTCCGCCGCTACTGGGATTAACTTGCAGCGAACCCGTCCTGGTTTCTACAGGGAACGATCCCACGTCATCGTAGAAGCGCGCCATATAATCGGATATGGATTCACCGGTTCTGCCAGTCCAATTATCGAATACTCGCCCATCCTTGACCACGGCATAGTGCACCTTCCAGCCGGAATCCACACCCTTGTATGGCAGAGTGGTGTACGGCCCCTTGAACGCGGGCGAGATCTCAAGAATATCGCCACCGCCAAGTTTGGCTTGAATCTCAAGCGCGCACGCCTCGCAGCCCGTACTACCAGCAATTATACGATCGGCCGCGGCTTTCCACGACGACCCCAAGTCGGGGCCGCATCCAGAATTGTGAACCAGTACCGGCGTGGTCCCGGCGAGTACATAGTACGTGTGATAGGCGACCCCTCTCCACCTGCTTTCTAGCAGGTCAACGGTGGTTTGACGGTCCGTCGGTGTCCGTGGATGTGCGCTGAAGCCCGGGGTTGTTGCCGTCGCCGCTGCCGTCAGAGGTGTAGACCAGGCGTGCTGCTGTCGGCCGCGCGCGTGATCCTACTGCCACGCTCCGGGCTCGGCGCGGACGATGGTGCGCGTGGTCTGCTCGTACGACTGATGGCCGGTCTGCGCGCAGTGCCCGGCAATCCAGCGGGTAAGGGCGGCGGAGGTGCGTTCTGCGCCGGCACCTTCAGTCCGCCGGCTCCGCCACTGTCATGGCAGTCGGCCACTTGCGGCTCCTGCGATGTCTCGGCAACGCCCGGTCAGGACGAACACAGTCTCACCGGGACAAGTGCCCGACAGCGCGCGGCGCGGCACGAGGACACAAGGAACGGAAACGCCGGGCGCACCCCAGAGGTTCCAGGGACCCACCCGGCGTCACAGTGCCGCAGATCTCAGAGTCGACGGGCCGCCTCGTCAATTGCCCACAGGATCAGGCGAGTGCTCACCGACTCTTCAATCAAGCGAATAAACAACTCCTCCGATCCTTCATGCCGAAAAACCTCCAGGATCTCCACAATGGCACCATGGTCATCCCTGGAGCGAAATTCGACAATTACCTCGCTTGAATCGATCGGCGAAAAGTTAACAATCTCAATGGCACATCCATTATGCCATTGAGGCGTACGATTAAAATCCCGCATCAAGGAACCCCTTGAACTCGATCACACCACCAGAGCGCACCCAGTAACTGACCCCCCTACCGTCTCCCGCGCGCACCTCGATTAGATTGCTCTTATACTTCCTGGAATAGTAGTGCTCAACACTTGCAATATCGCCGAGGATCTCATCATGCACCTGCCGCCCCAGAGCATTCCACGCCATCCAGTTCTTCTTACCTTCAGGCTTCGGCCACTCGCCTTCCTTGTATGAAGGTCGCTTTTGCGACTCATTCGAGTGCTTTTCGAGCGCTCGCCCGACCTTCTCGTACTGCTGCCTCTTATCGGCCGGGTCGATGCCCGTTCCAGAATTCCGCAGCTCCTCGACTAGTCCAGCATAATTGTCGCAGTTGTGAACTAGTACTGGGGCGGTGCCCGCCAGCACATAGTACGTGTGGAGGTCGCTGACGGTGAGGTTGTGGACGCGCTGCTGTTGGGTGTAGCTGCGGATGGTACTGATCTGGACCCAGGTGCCGGCGGAGGTTTCCAGCCACTGGCCGGGCTGGAGTTTGTCGGCGGTGCGCCATTCCTTGGTCTGGGGGAGCCAGAAGGGGTGGTTGTCGGTGGCCGTCAGGGTCTGGGACTTGGTGACGTCGACGGTGTAGGTCGCCGCGGCCCTGACCGCGTCGTCGGTGGGGTGGGTGACCTCCGGGGTCCGGGTGGTGGTGGCGGGGTCGACGGTGATCTCGTAGAGGCTCTTGTCGCCGTCGCCGGTGATGGTGGCGGTGACGTCTTCTGCCGTGATCTGCCCGGTGGTGGGGTCGGCGGCGAGGACCTGGTCGCCGGTGGTGATCTGGTCGATCGGCTTGGTCGTGCCGTCGGCCATCAGCACCGCGGTGTCCGGGGTGAAGCTGTTCTTGCAGCCCGGGGAGACGCGGCCACCGGCGTTGCTGCTGCCGCCCTTGGGCTTGGGGGCGCCGGCGGACTTGGCTCCGCCTCCGGAAGCCTTGCCACCTCCCGTGGACGTCCCACCACCGGTGGACTTGCCGCCGCCGGCCTTGCTCACGCCGGGGGCGGGGCCGGATTTGCCGCCGCCTGAGGCGGCGCGGGGGCGGGAGGGGGTGGAGGGGACGGACTTGGAGGCGCCCTTGACGCCCTTGGCGGCCTCGCTGCCGCGCTCGACGGCCTTGACGACGTCGGTGACGGTGTCGACGGCGTCGGCGACCTTGGAGGCGATGCGGGCGGCTGTGGCGGCGCTGCCGACGACGGGGACGACGGCGACCAGGGAGAGCGCGGCGTTCTTCCAATCGCCTTCGGCGGCGTACCAGACGCCGTTGACGATGTCGCACGCGTCACCGATGACGGGGACCATGCCGGCCACGTCCAGGACGGTGTGGCCGATGTTGGAGATGGTGTTGTAGTTCTCCTTGACGACGTCGACGGCCTTGCTGACCGCCTGGGTCGCCTTCTTGACGATCTTCGAGCCCCACCACAGGCCGCTGGGGTCGGAGAAGGTGATCGGGCTGTTGTTGGCGTAGAGGTAGCCCTGGAGCTGTTGCGGGTCGGTGGCGTCGATGACGGGGTCGACCGACAGGAAGCGGCCGAGCTTGGGGTCGTACTCGCGGGCGCCGAGATGGGTCAGGCCGGTGGCGCTGTCCTGGGTGCCACCGACGAAGCCCTTCTCGCCGAGCCAGCTGCCGGGTGCGGGCTGGGTGCCGCGCTCCTCGCCGAAGGGCTTGAAGGCCCGCCGGACGATGCCCAGCGAGGACGTGTCGATCGAGGTGGTGCCGGTGCCGTTGAGGTCGGAGGCGATGTAGCTGAGGCGTCCGTCCGAGGTACGGGCGATGGTCGGGCCGCCGGCGCTCTGGTAGTAGCGGGTGCCGGTGACCTGGTTGGTGGCGGTGTTGAGGGTCAGCTCGGTCCCGCCGAGGTACAGGGTGGTGCGGCCGGGGTCGCGGCGCAGCAGGCGGTTGCCGTCGGCGTCGTAGACGTACGACGACGTGCCGCCGCTGGTGGCCGCGGTGGCCAGGTGACCGTCCGGGTCCCAGGTCATGGTCTGGGTGTTGCCGCCGTTGTCGGGGCGGGTGAGGGTGTTGCCGGTCTGGTCGTAGGTGTAGCCGGTGGTGATGGTCGGGCCGTTGCCGGTCTTGGTCTGGGTGGTGGTGGGGGCGTGCGGCCGGGTCTGGCCGGGGGCCGGGTAGGTGTGGGTGGTGGTGGTGTCGTTGGCGGTGTTGCCTGCGGGGTCGTGGTCGATGGTGCCGGTGCGGTTGCCGGTGGCGTCGTAGCTGAAGGACTGCCAGTAGGGGGCGGGACCGCCGATGGTGGCGGGGCTGGGGGTGGTGTTGGTGCAGCCGCCGATGCCGGGGACGGAGGGGCCGGGTCGGGTGGTGGTGCCGCCCTTGTCGGTCCAGGCCTGGGTGAGGCGCTTCAGGTGGTCGTAGGTGAAGCACTGGGTGTCGGTGGTGCCGTCGTTGCGCCAGGTGGAGGCGGAGGTGACGTCACCGGAGGGGCTGTAGGTGTAGTCGGTGATGTCCACCGACGTCCGCCCGTCCTCCTTGTCCAGGAAGGAGCGCAGCAGGCGGCCGGTGCCCGGCTGGTAGGTGTTGGTGAGCGCGACCTGCCTCGGAACGTCGCCGAAGGTGATCCGCTCCAGGCGGCCCAGCTCGTCGTAGCTGGTGAAGTTGACGTAGTCGTCGAGGCCGCCCATCGAGACCGGCAGCCCGTTCAGGTTGCGGCCGAGCATGACCATCTCGGCGGGCAGGCCGCCGGCCTCGGGCAGGTCGGTCTGGAACGGCAGGCCGGAGATGGGGTCGTAGTAGGTACTGGTGTCGTAGGTGCCGGAGAGGGCGCCCTCGCCGGCCGGGATGGTGATCCTGGTGCCGACCGGGTTGTAGCCGGTGTCGTACTCGGTGACCTCCTGGCGGTAGCCCTTGCCGTTCGACCAGCTGGTCGCGGCGGTGGGCAGGCCGGGCAGCAGGGTGTCGTACTCGTATGTGGCCAGCGGGGTGCCGGTGGCGCTGCCGAGGTTGCGCGACAGCGGGCGGCCGAGGATGTCGTAGCTGACGGCGACGGTGATGCCGCGGGCGTCGGTCGTGGAGACGGGGCGGTCGGCGGCGTCGTAGACCGTGGTGCTGGTGCCCTTGTCCGGGTCCTCCGCACGGGTCTGGCGGCCGTGGACGTCGTAGCCGTACTTCCAGGCGTTGCCGACCGGGTCGGTGACCTGGGTCAGCTTGCCCTCGGTGTCGTAGGTGTACCGGGTGGCGTCGTACCCGCCCTGCGGGGTGCCGCCCTGGTACTGGCGCAGCTCGGTGGTGCGGCCGCGGGCGTCGACGAAGGTACTGGTGGCGGTGCCGCCCTGCGGCGGGGTGGCGTCGGTGCGGTCCACGCCCGGGTAGGAGACGGTGGAGCGCCACTGCTCGATCGCCTTGGACGAGAAGGTCTGGACGACCGGACGGCCCAGACCGTCGTAGAAGGTGGCGCCCTGGCCGGGGACCTCGTTGTCGTTGGCGACGAACAGGGTCGTCCCGGGGTCACCGGTGCGGTTGGGGTACGGCTGGTTGGTCTTCACCACCTGGCCGTGGCTGTTGTAGAAGGTGTCGCTGATGACCCGCGAGCCCGCGGCGGCGTTCGCCGGTGAGGACTGGGTCTGCACCGGCTCGCCGAAGGCGTTGAGGATGCTGACACCGACCATGTATCCCTTGGCACCCTCGCGCAGGGTCTTGGTGGTGACGGAGCTGGTGCCCGTGTTGGACAGCTGGTACTCGACGACGGTGTCGGCGAGGTCCTTGCCGGGGGTGCGGCCGGGCTGCCAGGCGGCCGTGGTGCGGCCGAGGGCGTCGATGGTCTGCTGCGAGACGCGGCCGTTGTGGTCGGTCGACTTGAGGGGCACCTCGCGGGTCGGGTGGAAGGTGGTGGTGCTGGTCCAGCCCTTGGCGTTGGTGACCTTGACCGTGGTCGGCTGGACGCCGGTGGCGGGCTCGTAGGCCGTGGTGGTGGTCGCGCCGGCCGCGTCGGTGCTGGTGGTGACCCGGCCGTAGGCGTCGTAGCCCACGGTGGAGACCAGCGAGTAGACGGGCTGGCCGCCGGAGAAGCCGTCCAGTTCCTCGGTGCGCGTCACCAGACCGGGGCCGTTGAGCGTGGCGAAGTCCTGGCCGTCGAAGAACGCCCGGCTGCGGCCCAGGGTGTCGGCCTCGGTCGGATCTCCGGTGCAGTCGCCCTGGCGCTGGATCGTCTCGGCGACCCGGTCGACCATCCACGCCGCGGTGTTGCGGGCATAGGTGGTGGTCACGCACAGGTCGGGCAGGCCGTCCGCGCGGTCGATGACGCGCTCGGGCATGCCGTAGGTGTCGAAGTACGCGGTCTTCGAGGTCGATTGCCAGGTGCCGTCCGAGCGCAGCAAGCTGTCCTTGCCCGAGCCGTTGCGCAGCATCCGCGATTCCAGCGGGGGCAGGCCGGGGCCGCGGGCGTGCGTGGCGTTGGCGCCCGACAGCCACGGGTCGGCCTTGGAGATCGCGACGACCGCGCCGCCGTCGGAGGCGTAGGTGTGCCGCTCGCGCAGCGAACCGGCCAGGGGGTTGGCGTCCTTGACGGTCGCGCCGTTGATGTCCGTGTAGGTGACGGACCGCTTGGAGCCGTCGGCCTTGTAGTCGCCGTCCATGCCGCGCAGGTAGAACGCGACGGCTTTGCCGATCGGGTCGGGGGCCGCACCGCTGCGGGTGATGACCTGCTCGTAGCCGCGGAACTGGTTCCAGGTGCGGCGCTTGGTCTCGGTGTACTCGTCGTCGTCACGGTGCCAGGCCGCGCCGCCGACGTACTCGTAGGTGGTGACGCGGGCGGGCGAGCCGGCGAACGGGTCGCGCTCGGTGACCCCGGAGACCACGTACTTGTGGAACCAGTCCAGCGTCGGGTCGAGCGGGCTCTTGTCGTCCGGGTTCCAGTACACCGGGTAGCAGCGCTTGTCGTTGCCGTCCTGGCTGCCGGGCAGCGCGCCCGGGGCGCAGTCCTGCGCCGCGTAGAAGACCTCGGTGACCTTGCCGGTCTCCGCCGTCACGCCGGTGATGCGGCGGCGGTTGAGCGCGGGGCGGTTGTCCGAGCTGGAGTCGACGCGGTTGTTGAGGAACGTGCCGGTGAAGGTGATGGGATTCTGCGTGAGGCTGTTGGCGCCGTCGTGCCCGGTGTGGGTGATGGAGGACAGCCACTGGGCCGGCGCGGTCCGGTCCGACGGGTCCGGGTACTCGTGGTTGAGCGCGTAGGAGTCGACGTCGGCGTAGGTGCCGCCGTTGAGGACCTGGGTGGTGATCTTCACCAGGCGCTTGGTGGTCCAGAAGGTCGCCTGGTAGTTGGTGCAGGCGTCGGTGACGGTGGCGGTGCAGTTCTGGTCGAACGGCACGTCCTTCCACTTGCCCGCGTTGGCCGCGTTGAGCTTGGACGGCGCGCAGTCGAAGCCGGCGTCGGGCAGGCAGCGCTCGGCGGTGGTGAACAGCACCTGGCCGGTCGGCTTGACGCTGTCCGCGTCGGTGAGCTTCGAGCCGTAGGAGATCCGGGTCAGGTAGCCGCCGCGGGTGTACGGCGTGCGGGTGCCGGCCGGGTTCTGCGCGGAGACGCCCCGCTGGTAGTAGTTGGTCTCCTTGTCGTACCAGTGGGAGATCACGCCGCCGCGCGGATCGACGACGAAGTCCAGGTTCCAGCGCCACGCCTGATCGCACCAGGAGGTGTCGAAGGTCGACTGGTGGCACTCCTCGCCCGGGTTGTTGCCGTACACCGGCGTCGTCCAGGCCGAGTTCGTCGCCGGCGCTCCGGCACCCGCGCCGGGCTTGCGGCCGGCGCCGAAGTAGTACTGGGTACCGTCGCTGGTGGTGACCTTCCAGTACTCGCCGTTGTTGTCGCCGTTGGCCGCGCCGGTCAGCAACTCGACGCGCGAGGTGTCGTCGCCCTCCAGCTTCCACGTACCGGTGCCGTCGTCGCGCACCAGCACGGAGGAGCGGCCGTTCAGCGAGATGGTGGCGTTCCAGCCCGCGAGGCACTGTTCGCCCGAGCCCGCCTGGCCGTCCTTCGCGCACGGCTTGAACCGCCGCTCCACGAAGCCGGGCGTGTACTCCCAGCCCTCACCGATCCATGACGACTGGTTGTTCGTCGCCGCGGTACGGCCGTCGACCGCCTGCGAGCTGTACGCCAGGCCGACGCTCGGCTTCGAACCGCCGAGGCCGTCCGGCACCGCGATCGGGTAGGACCAGGTGAAACCGCCGGTGCTGCCGCCCACGCTCCACGAGCCGGAGGGCGCCAGACCGGTGGCCGCGAACGTCCCCGCGGCACCGCCCGGAGCCGCCGACACGCCCAGCACCGTCGCACCCGCCGGCGCCGCAGACAGCGATCGCACCCCGACCTCGGCCGCGCCGGCCCCGGCGGGAGCGGCCGACGCCGCGCCGGCACCGAGCTCGATGTCGGTGCTCAGCAGACCCGGACGCGACGCCGTGCGGTGCGTCTCCACCGGTGTCTGCGTACGGCACTCCGGCCGCTCGGGCGTGCTCAGCGCGCACGCCGGCAGCGCCACCAGACGCGCCCGTGACAACCAGTCACCGCCGAACGCGCCCTCGATCGAGGACACGTCCACATCGACCTTGACCGGCGTGCCGGGACCCGCGCCGCCACCGGAGGCGGACGGGCCCACTGACAGCAGCAGACCGCTGACACCGGCTTTCGCCGAGGCCGAACGGTCCGCGACCGTCACCCGGACCCTGCTCCCCGGGGACGCCGACCGCTCACCCCGCCACGCCTCAGGCGCGGCGGGCGCGGCGGGCACGGCCGCCACCGCGGCCACGGCGGGCGAACTCACCCACACGGGCGCCCCGCCGGCCTGGCCCCCGGCCGCCTCGGGCGACGGGGCAGCGGCGAAGGCGGACTCCCTGACGCTCGTCGGCGTCGCGGCCTTCGGGGTGAGGTCCACCTCGGTGTCCACCGCGACCGGCCAACTGACCGGCTTGTCCTTCGCCGCCGGCGCACCGTCACCCTTGGGCGGCACCACTTTCACCGGCGCGGCGTCATGGCCGCCCACCGCCGGGATCTTCTCCAGGTCACGGGGCGACCAGAGCTTGGGATTGCGCGGCTTCCACTCCACCGCCTGTGCGGGTCCCGCACCGGCCAGCATCGACAGCACAAGAACCGCGACGGTGCTCTGCCGCCGTCTCCCTCGTGACCGCCGTCCGGCGCGGAAACCCCCTGATGATGCCAACACGACGTGCTCCTTGGCATGCCAAAGCAGGCCCCAACCCGGGGGCCTGCTGAACAGAGATTTTCCGGCGGAGCCTAACGTCCGTCAGAGAACGTGATCCATCAGTGACCGAACCGAATCCATCGGTCAACGAACTGACGGTCAGTCAATTATCACTGATAACATTACGGAGAGTTCGGCATCATGGGCGCTTTACCCGGCTTTGACTATTCGCGCACCTGATGCTCCCTCACGGAACGCATCGGATCCGGCCTGTCGCCCAGCCCGACCGTCACCCAGAGCGGTCGATGGTGATACGCGTCACACCGAAGGGGACACTACGTCAGAGACGACGTCGATTGCGGGTGTTAGGTTCCCGTTCGCCGATATCGCACGGCAATCAACACCTGACGAGGGGTTTTCTCTTATGGGGTCGATATCCCCACACCGCAGTCGTCGACGCAGACCGGTGCTCGCCGCGTCGATCGGCCTCGTACTGACCGTCGGAGCGCTCGGTTCCACCGCACCCGCCCTCGCGGCGGACGGGCCCGCCCCGGCCGCCACCGCTCCGGCCGCCCCGGCCACCGCCGACCTCGCGGGCGGTGACACGCGCCCCACTGACGAAGCCGTCGCGATGGACGAGGCCCGGCGCACCGGCAAGCCGGTCGAGGTGCCGTCGCTGACCACCGAGACCGACACGGTGGTCGCCAACCCGAACGGCACGCTCGGCCTGCGGCGCAGCGTCGCCCCGGCCCGCGCCAAGCAGGACGGGGTCTGGAAGGAGCTGGACCCGACGCTCACCCGGGCCGCCGACGGCACCGTCCGCCCGAAGGTGACCAGCAGCCGGCTGACCTTCTCCGGCGGCGGTTCCGGCCCGCTCGCCGCGCTCGACCAGGACGGCCGCAAGCTCACCTTCAGCTGGCCGCAGAAGCTCCCGACGCCCGTTCTGGAGGGCGAGAGCGCGACCTACCCGGAGGTCGCCCCCGGAGTCGACCTGAAGGTCAGCGCGAACCAGGCGGGCGGCTTCACGCAGGTCCTGGTGGTCAAGACGCCGCAGGCCGCCCAGGACCCGAAGGTCAAGGCCCTCACCCTCGGCATGAAGACCGAAGGCGTCTCGGTGGGAGCGGACGCCGGCGGCAACCTCAACGCCACCGACGCCGAGGGCCGAGTGGTCTTCCACGCCCCCGCCCCCACCATGTGGGACTCCAGCACCGCGGCCCCGGCGGCTCCCACCGCCCCTGCCCCGGCGAAGTCCGGCGCC
This sequence comes from Kitasatospora sp. NPDC034533, assembly GCF_055575155.1. Taxonomy (NCBI): domain Bacteria; kingdom Bacillati; phylum Actinomycetota; class Actinomycetes; order Kitasatosporales; family Streptomycetaceae; genus Kitasatospora; species Kitasatospora sp. NPDC034533. The sequence continues at coordinate 42,812 of NZ_JBVITE010000059.1, read as the reverse complement.
CGCTCGGCCTTCGCCGCGCCGGCGGCCGACGCCGCCCCCGCGGACCCGGGCGGTCCGAAGCCGCTCTCCGACGCCGACGGCCCGGGCCTCGGCGCCAAGGTCTCGAAGATGACGGCCACCCCGGACCGGGAGTCGCTGACCGTCACCCCGGACGCCGGTTTCCTCGACGCGCCGACGACCACCTACCCGGTCTACATCGACCCGACCTGGACCCCCACCAACCGGGGAACCCAGCACTGGACGTGGGTCCAGGAGGCGTACTCGGACAAGACCTACTACGACGACTACAACGTCCCGTACGACCCAGGCGTCGGCTACCAGCAGTGGCGGGAGAGGAAGGGCCTGGAGAGGTACTACTTCCAGGTCGACACCAGCGACCTCGGCGGCAGGGTCATCGGCAAGGCCAGCCTGTCCGCCACCCAGTCGTACGGCGCGGCCAACAACTGCGCCGCCACGTTCGGCGTCACCCTGCACGCCACGCACCCCATCGACGGCACCACCTCCTGGGACAAACAGCCCTGGGACTGGGGCCCGCTGGCCACCAGCAACCTCAACAGCGCCGGTGGCGCCGACTGCCCCGGCACCACCACGACCGGCGAGTGGGACATCCGCCAGCACCTGGCCGACAACAACTGGCGCGGCTCGCTGACCTTCGCCCTGTTCGCGGAGAACGAGTCCAAGCAGCCCGGCAACATCGGCTTCAAGCGGTTCACCCGCACCCCGAGCAAGCTGCCGTCCATCTACGTCGAGTACAACCGCGCGCCGTACGTGCCGTGGGGCCTGGGGATGACCCCGGCACCGCAGAACCCCAACGGCAACGGCTGCGGCTGGATCGGCGCCACCAACGCCGCCACCGGCGTCCGCCTGGAGGCCTGGATCGGCGACCCGGACGGCAACCAGATCGACGCCCACTTCGAGGTGCGCGACGGCAGCGTCGCCGGCGAGCCCCTGGCCTGGGACAGCGGCTGGGGCAACCTCGGCAACGGCAACCACGCGGCCTACGCCACGCCGGGCAACCTCCAGGACGGCCACACCTACTACTGGCGCGTGCAGACCGGTGACGGCGGTCTCAACTCCGACTGGGCCTACGGCTGCATGTTCAGCATGGACCTCACCCCGCCGGACGTGCCGACCGTCACCTCCGCGGACTACCCTCCGTCCGGCACCCTGCCCGGCTCGTCCAAGCACATCGGCGAGTCCGGCGCGTTCACCCTCAAGGCCAACGACAACGCCAGCGGGGTCCTCTACTACGAGTACGCCTTCAACTCGACCATTCCGGTGGGCGGTGCCAACCGGGTCGACGCCTCCGGCGACGGCTCCGCGACCATCAGCCTGACGCCCACCATGTGGGGCACCAACATCCTGCGGGTCCAGGCGGTCGACCGGGCCGGCAACCGCTCCCAGGAGAACACCTACGCCTTCTACGCCCCCTCCGACCCGAACGCCAAGACCGTCCTGGGCGACATCACCGCCGACGCCGTGGTCGACCTCGTCCTCCCGGACACCAACGGCAACCTGATGCTGTACCCGGCCGGCATCGAGCCGAGCTTCGGTGGCCCGATGGCCTCCAACAAGGCCAACAGCCCCAACGGGGTGGGCTGGGACAAGGTGCTGGTCTCCCACCGCGGTGGCAACGGCATCCGGATCGACGACCTCATCGTCTACTCCGACTCCAACCTGTACGCCTACCGCAACTCGCTCTGGGCGGGCGGCCTGGAGGCCTCGGGCAACCTCTACTTCACCAGTCAGAACGCCATCCTCGCGCGGCGTCCGCTCTCCTGCACCACCGCCGGTGTGCCCGGCGCCAGTTGCACCGGCTACAACAAGACCGACTGGAGCAACGTCAAGGGCCTGGTGGCGATCGGTGACATCGACACCGTCGGCGTCCCCGACCCGACCGCCGACAAGCGCCGCTACGACATCCTGACCCAGGAGGTCGACGCCAACGGCAACGTCGGTCTCTGGCTCTTCCGCGGCTACACCGGTACCGGCATCTACGCCTCCGCCACGCCGCTGAGCACTGCCGACTGGTCCAACCGCACGCTGATCGCCCCCGGCGACGCCACCGGCGACGGCCTGATCGACCTCTGGGTGCGGGAGAACAGCACCGGCAACGTCTACCAGTACGCGAGCCGCACGCTCCCCGACGGCAAGCCCGACATCACCGCGCTCGTCGACGAGAGCACCCGCACCCTGATCGGCCACGCCTCGGCGGCGGACTTCCCGAGGCTGACCTCCTCGGGCGACATCAGCGGCGACGGCATCCCCGACCTGTGGTCCCGCGACACCAGCGGCGTCCTCAACGTCTGGAGCGGCGTCACCGCCACCGGCACGGCCAGCACCCCGGTGACCGGCTTCCTCTCCGCGGCCGCGATCGGCTACCCCGGCGGCACCGTCAGCCTCCACTCCGGGGCCAACGGCAACAAGTGCATGGACGCCAACGGCGCCGCCGACGGCAGCCGGCTCCAGCTGTACAACTGCTGGAACGGCGACAACCAGCACTTCACCTTCCGCAGCGACGGCACCCTGCGCACCCTCGACAAGTGCGTGACCGCCGAGGGCACCGGCAACGGCAGCTCCGTCAACCTGCACACCTGCACCGGTGGCAACACCGCTCAGCGCTGGACCCTGCGCCCGGACAAGACGCTGTACAATCCGGCGTCCAACCGCTGCCTCGACGACCCCGGGGCCGGCGGCACCGACGGTCTGCAGCTCTGGCTGTGGGACTGCCACAGCTACGACAACCAGAAGTGGATCACCACCGCCAACCGGCCGGTCAACCTCCACTCCGGCGCCAACAACAGCAAGTGCATGGACGCCAACGGCCCGGAGGAGGACTCGCAGATCCAGCTGTACGACTGCTGGAACGGCCTCAACCAGCGCTTCGACCTGCGCACCGACCACACCGTCCGGGTCTACGAGAAGTGCGTGACCGCCGGTGGCACCACCGACGGCAGTCCGGTGAAGGTCCGCAGTTGCACGGGCGGCGCCGACCAGAAGTGGGAGCTCCGGGGCGACGGCACGCTGTACAACCCGGCCTCCAACCGCTGCGTCGACGATCCGACGGCGGGCTCCGCGAACATGGTCGCGCTCTGGATGTGGACGTGCCACACCTACGCCAACCAGCGCTGGACCACCGGCTGACCGGTTCCTGAGAGGCCGCCGGTGACCGTGGCTCCCCCGGGCTGCCCCGGGTCCCGCTACAGCGGGGCCCGGGGCGGCCCTTTGGCCGCGGGGCGGGCGGGCTCTGGGAGACGGGGAGGGGGACGACTGTGCGTTTCGCGCACCTCGCGTGCCAGCACGCGTGTCGTGAGGTCCCCAGCCGATCCCCAGACCAGGGGCCTGACGAAGGGTCCGAGTGGCGTTGATGTCCCCAAGGCAGCGTCACTCCGAGCCAGGATCCGGCGATTCCCGCGGACCGCCCTCGAACAGGGGATCTGAACTGCCGGGAGGAACGAGTCCGGTGCGGGCCGAACGCCAGCCAGAAACCGGCCGTCAAGAAGCCCGGACTCACCCGTTCCCCGCGGGCTCGCGAATTCCTCACCCGACCCGGGCAACGCCCCCCGGCCCGGGCCAACCCGCCAATCCGGGCGGCTCCCTCCGACCAGCCGCGCCCCGAGCACCGGCACCGCCGCGAGCATCGACACCGCCCGGGGCACCGACACCGTCCGGGGCACCGGGCCGGCTCGGTGCCCCGGGCCGGCTCGGGGCACCCGGCGAAACGGCGGCCGCTCCGCCGCCGGTTGGCGGGTTGACCCGCCCGGCCCCGGGTAGCCGCCGCGTGCGGACCGCGGCCCGCGCGGACCGCCGTGACCCCGGGAGGTCGCCGCACCATGCCTGCCACGCCTGCCACGCCATCGGACAGCTTCGCCGCCCGGGGGACCTTCGCGGCCCCGGGCTCGTCCCGCTCGCTCTACCGGCTCGCCGCCGTCACCGGCTCCGAAAGACTGCCGTACAGCCTCAAGATCCTGCTGGAGAACCTGCTGCGCCACGAAGACGGGCGGAGCGTCACCCGCGACCAGATCACCGCCGTCGCCCACTGGGATCCGCACGCCGAACCGTCGACCGAGATCCAGTTCACGCCCGCGCGGGTGCTGATGCAGGACTTCACCGGCGTGCCCTGCCTGGTCGACCTGGTCGCCATGAGGCAGGCCCTGACCGAACGCGGCGGTGATCCCGCGCTGATCGACACCCGCCGCCCCGTGGAACTCGTGATCGACCACTCGGTCATCGCCGACCGCTTCGGCTACCCCGACGCGTTCGACCGCAACGTCGACCTGGAGTACGAGCGCAACCGGGAGCGCTACGCGTTCCTGCGCTGGGGGCAGGGCGCCCTGCGGAACCTGCGTGTCGTCCCGCCGGGCACCGGGATCTGCCACCAGGTCAACCTCGAACACCTGGCCCGCGTGGTGTTCGACGAGGACGGGCTGGCCTTCCCCGACACCCTGGTCGGCACCGACTCCCACACGCCGATGGTCAACGGGCTCGGCGTGCTCGGCTGGGGCGTCGGCGGGATCGAGGCCGAGGCGGCCATGCTCGGCCGCCCGGTGAGCATGCTGCTGCCGAAGGTCGTGGGCGTGCGGCTCAGCGGGGCCCTGCCGGCCGGCAGCACCGCCACCGACCTGGTGCTCACGATCACCGAACGGCTCCGGGCCCACGGGGTAGTGGGCTCCTTCGTCGAGTTCCACGGCCCGGGCGTGGCCTCGGTACCGGTGGCCAACCGGGCCACCATCGGCAACATGAGCCCGGAGTACGGCGCCACCTGCGCGATCTTCCCGATCGACGCCGAGACGCTGTCCTACCTCCGGCTCACCGGCCGGGACGAGGGGCACGTCGCGCTGGTGGAGGCCTACGCCAAGGAGCAGGGCCTCTGGCACGACCCCGCACGCACCGCCGATTACAGCGACACCCTGGACATCGACCTGTCGGCCGTCGTGCCCTCGATCGCCGGACCGAAGCGGCCCCAGGACCGCATCGCCCTGTCCGACGCACCCGCCGCCCTGCGCCATGCCCTCGGCACGGGAAACGCCCCCGGCGCCCGCACGGACCCACCGGCCGGCGTGGACGAGGGCGACGAGGAGTCCTTCCCGGCCTCCGACCCCCTGTCGGTCACCGGCGACCACCCCGCCGACCGACCGGCCGGACCGCCACCCGCTCCCCCGTCCGGCGGGCGCGGCCAGCCGGACGGCGCCCCGGGGACGGACGCCACCCCGGGGACGGACGGCGCCCCCGAGCGGCTCGGACACGGCGCGGTGGTCATCGCCGCCATCACCTCCTGCACCAACACCTCCAACCCCCAGGTGATGGTGGCCGCCGCCCTGCTGGCCCGCAAAGCCGTCGAACGCGGCCTGCGCACCAAACCCTGGGTCAAGACCAGCCTCGCTCCGGGCTCACGGATCGTCATGGACTACCTCGGGCGCGCCGGGCTCCTCCCCTCCCTCGAAGCGCTCGGCTTCGACCTGGTCGGCTACGGCTGCACCACCTGCATCGGCAACTCGGGCCCGCTCATCGACGAGGTCGCGCGGACCGTGGAGGCCGAGGGCCTCACCGTCGCCTCGGTACTGTCCGGCAACCGGAACTTCGAAGGCCGTATCCACCCCGAGACCAGGCTCAACTACCTCGCCTCGCCGCCCCTCGTCGTCGCCTACGCCCTCGCCGGCTCCATGGCCGTCGACCTCACCCGGGACCCGCTCGGCACCGGGAACGACGGCCGGCCCGTGCACCTGCGCGACATCTGGCCCGCGCCCGAGGAGGTCCAGCAGGTGATCACCGCCACGCTGAAGCCCGAGATGTTCACGGCCGGCTACGCCGACCTCTTCGCCGGCGACGAACGCTGGCAGGCCCTGCCCTCCCCCGACAGCGACCTGTTCACGTGGGACCCCGACTCGACGTACGTCCGCTGCCCGCCCTACTTCCAGCACCTGCCCGACCAGCCGCCGCCCCCGCGCGACCTGGCCGGCGCCCGCGTCCTCGCCCTGCTGGGCGACTCGGTCACCACCGACCACATCTCTCCCGCCGGCGCGATCCGGCCCGACTCGCCCGCCGGCGCCTACCTGCGGTCCCACGGGGTCGCGCCACGGGACTTCAACTCCTACGGCTCCCGGCGCGGCAACCACGAAGTGATGATCCGCGGCACCTTCGCCAACGTCCGCCTGCGCAACCTGCTGGCCCCCGGCACCGAAGGCGGCTTCACCCGGCACCTGCCCGACGGCGAGCAGACCACCATCCACGCCGCCGCCGGGCGCTACGCCGAGGAGGCGGTCCCCCTCCTGGTCATCGCCGGCAAGGAGTACGGCTCGGGATCCTCCCGGGACTGGGCCGCCAAGGGCACCGCACTGCTCGGCGTGAAGGCCGTACTGGCCCAGTCCTTCGAACGCATCCACCGCTCGAACCTGGTCGGCATGGGCGTGCTGCCCCTGCAGTTCCAGCCCGGCGACGGCCCCCGGTCGCTGGGACTCACCGGCGAGGAGACCTACTCCGTCCACGGAATCGCCGACCTCCGCGACACCGTCGAGATCGAGGCCCGCGGCCCGCAGGGCACCACCCGTTTCACCGCCCGTGTCCGCCTCGACACTCCCACCGAGACCGAGTACTACCGCCACGGCGGGATCCTCCCCCACGCCCTGCGCTCCCTCCTGAACGGCTGACCCCCTGCCCCGCGCCGCCTCGCCGGCCGCCCACGCTCCGGGCAGCCATGGGTACCGATGGACACCGTGCGACGCCGCACCATCGAGACACCGCGGACCAGCTGGGCCGCTGGGCCCTGCCACCGGCTCAACGGTGATCGCGAGCCGCCGGCCCGGTCTCACACGTGTGCGGATATCGGTGTGACGGAAGGATGACCCAAAACATGTGCGGGCCGGGTTGACCGTCATGTGACTGATCCCAAGGCGCACCCGCTGGGCGGAGAGTGAAGGACGTCGGCAGCTCCGGCCGACAACCGACGACTCGTTCATCGAAGGAAGGCCCAGCATGCCGTTCATCACCGTCGGGCAGGAGAACTCCGCCGACATCAACCTGTACTACGAGGACCACGGGGCCGGGCAGCCGGTCGTGCTCATCCACGGCTTCCCGCTCAGCGGCGACTCGTGGGAGAAGCAGTCCGCAGCACTGCTCGGCGCCGGCTACCGGGTGATCACGTACGACCGCCGCGGCTTCGGTCGCTCGGACCGGCCGGGCACCGGCTACGACTACGACACCTTCGCCGCCGACCTGGACCGGGTGCTGACGGCACTGGACCTCGACGACGCGATCCTCGTCGGCTTCTCCATGGGCACCGGCGAGGTCGCCCGCTACGCGAGTACCTACGGCACCGGCCGGATCGCGAAGGTCGCCTTCCTGGCGTCCTTGGAGCCGTGGCTCCTGCGGGGTCCGGAGAACCCCGGCGGCGCGGCTCCCGCCGAGTTCTTCCAGCAGGTCAGCGACGCCGTGTCAGCCGACCGCTACGCCTACTACACGACGTTCTTCAGGGACTTCTACAACCTGGACGAGAACCTCGGCAGCCGGATCTCGCAGGAGGCCTTGCGCAACAGCTGGAACATCGCCGCGAGCGGCGGCGCGCACGCCGCGGCAGCCGCCCCGCTGACCTGGGGCACCGACTTCCGTGCCGACATCGCCAAGGTCGACGTTCCGGCGCTCATCCTGCACGGGACGGCCGACCGGATCCTGCCTGTCGAGGCCACCGCCCGGCTGTTCCACAAGGCGCTGCCGACCGCGGAGTACGTGGAGGTCGAAGGAGGCCCGCACGGGCTGTTGTGGACCCACGCCCACGAGGTGAACCAGGCCCTGCTCGCCTTCCTGGCGAAGTAGCGCCGCCGAGGGGCGCCGGCCCTTCGCGGCGGCGCCCGCGTCGGCCGTGCGAGGTCGAGCTCATCCATGCACCGGCTGGGGGCGCGGCTGTGATCCCCGGCCTTCCGCGGTTCAGCGGTCGGCCGGGCGCCGGCTTTCACGGAACTCCGGGTCAGTTCACGTCGTGGGCCCCGACCCCTCTGTGCGGCGGGCCGCTGACCGGAGCGGGACGGGGGTGTGGGATGGGGGTGTGACACGGCGCGGCTGCCGTCCGCGCTGACAGCCCGCGCGCCGTGCCCCTCCTCCGTCGCCGTCGGCCGGTCAGTCCAGCCAGGACTCGGTGGCGCCCCGAGGGGGCCCGGGCCGGTGCGAGGGGCTCGCCCGGGGCGCGGCCTGCTTCGGAGCAGGCCGCGCGCGGCGTCGGCTGCCGGAGCCGGGTGATCCAGAGGAAGGCGCCGCCGGTGGCACGGGCGAACGCCGCACGCACGAAGTCGTCGGCGTCCGGTCAGAGGGTGATGGTCTTGTACTCCGTGTAGCTGCCGAGGCCGACCGCGCCGTATTCGCGGCCGATGCCGCTGGCCTTGAAGCCGCCGAAGGGGCCGTCGAAGCCGACAGAGGCGCCGTTGACCGTCACCGTGCCGGTGCGGATGCGGCGGGCGATCTTGAGCGCGTGCTCCTCGCTGGCAGCCCAGACGCCGCCCGACAGACCGTACTCGGAGTCGTTCGCGATGCGCACGGCGTCGTCCTCGTCCTCATAGGCGATGACGACCAGGACCGGGCCGAAGATCTCCTCCTGAGCGATGGTCATGGAGTTGTCGACGTCGGCGAAGAGGGTCGGGGTGACGTAGTTGCCGCTCTCCAGCCCTTCGGGGACCTGGGGACCGCCGGTGACCAGGCGGGCGCCCTCCTCGATGCCGAGCGCGATGTAGTGGCGGACGCGTTCCTGCTGGTCGGGGCGGATCATCGGCCCGATGAACGTGTCCGGGTCGCTGGGGTCTCCGACCTTGAGGGATTCGATGAGTTCCTTGAGCGCAGCGACGACCTCCTCGTAGTGGCTGCGCGGGGCCAGGATGCGGGTCTGGGCGATGCAGGACTCGCCGTTGTTGAGCAGGGAGGAGAACTTCAGGCCCTGAACTGCCCTGTGGATGTCGGCGCCGGGCAGGATGACGGCGGCGGACTTGCCGCCCAGTTCGAGGCTGACCCGCTTCAGCTGCTCCCCGGCGATCGAGGCGATTCGCCGGCCGGCCCGGGTGGAGCCGGTGAAGGCGATCTTGTCGACCTCGGGGTGGGAGATCAGGTACTCGCTCGTCTCGCGGTCGGCGGGCAGGACGCTGATCACCCCCTCGGGCAGCCCCACCTGCTCCAGCAACTCGGCGAGGAAGCCCATGCTCAGCGAGTTCTCCGGCGAGACCTTGAGCACCACCGAGTTGCCGGCGAGCAGCGCCGGAATGATCTTCGCTGTGGCGGAGGAGAAGGGCGAGTTCCACGGGATCACCGCGGCCACCACGCCGACCGCTTCGCGGCGCACCACGCTGCGCACCGGCGAGGCCGGGTCGGAGGGGACCAGCGTCCGCTCCCATCCGAACTCCTCCGCGGCCTTCAGGTAGGCGTTGGCCTGGCGGGTCAGGCCCTGCTGGCCGGCCCGGGTGAACCATCCCGCCGAGCCGTTCTCGGCCGCGATCAGCTCGGCGATCCGCTCCGCGTTCGCCTCGCGCAGCGCGTTGAAGCGCCGGAGCACCGCCACCCGCTCCAGCGGCGGGGTCTCGCGCCAGGTGCCCTCCTCGAACGAGGCGCGGGCCGCGGCCACCGCACGGTCCACGTCCGCCGGCCGACCCTGCGCCGCCTTGCCGATCACCATCCCGTCGTGCGGGGAGGCGATGGCGAGCAGTTCGCTGTCGCTCGGCTCGGTCCAGGTGCCACCGATGAAGAGCCGGTCGTAAGTGATCATGTCCCACTCCTTCAGCCTTCGATATCTGTCACTTAAATGTAGCACTTACAAGTTGATCCTTCACAGGAGTGTCGCCAACAAAGGTGCAACTGGCACTCCATGGATGAGGAGAGTGGCCCTGTACGAGAGCGCGCCGGTGACGGGGCCGGAGCACATGGCCGAAGCGGCAGCAAGGGTCCAGGAGTTCGCGGCCCGCAACGAGGGCCGCGCGGAGCTCCCCGCGGCGCTGGCCGGACTCCGGACCGTCGGCACTGTCACCGACGACGAGGGGACGACCGCGGCGCTGCGCGCCCTGATGCCGGTCTACTTCGCTCACTACTGGGACCGGGAGAGCGAGTTCCGCGACCTGCGCGCCCAGGTGACCTGCACCTACATCTCGCCGCTGGACGAGAGCGGGAAGCCCGACGTCGTGGACGACCGGGCCGGCCTCACCTCGCTCACGGTCCCCACCCTGGTCCTGGTCGGCCAGTACGACGTGATCTGCGGACCGCGGTGGGCGCGGGACCTCCACGCCCTCGTCCCGCAGTCCCGCCTGGTGGTGCTGGACGACAGCGGGCACTTCGGCCACCTGGAGCAACCGGCCGCGTTCTCGGACGCGGTGCGCGCCTTCGTCCGCTCGCCCTCCGCGTAGCGCAGGCGCGCTCGCCGCCTCCGGTCCTTCCACCACTGCGGGAAGGGCCGGAGGCGGAGTGCGGCGCTCGGATGGTCAGTCCGTCGACGGGCGCCGGAGAGGTCAGGCCAGGTTCTCGGCCTGGAACATCCAGCTCTGCTTCTCGAGTTCGGCGGCCAGCCCGATCAGCAGGTCCTGGGTGACGGCATCCGCCTCGCCGGTCGCGTCGATGCGCTCGCGCACTCGGTGGATCACGGCGGCGAAGATCTCCACCAGCACCTTCACCACGGCCGTGTCCTCCATCCATCCCTGCGGGACGGCCGGAAGGTTGCCGGCACCGGCCACGGTCGCCGCCCGGCCGTCCGGTGAGACGCCCAGCGCCGCGGCGCGCTCGGCGACGATGTCGGCGTGGTCCCGCGCCGTGGTCACCACTTCGTCGAGCTGCAGGTGCACGGAACGGAAGCGCGGACCGTAGAGGTTCCAGTGCGCCTGCTTGGCCGCCAAGGAGAGGTCGATCAGGTCGACCAGGGTCGCCTGGAGGGCGTTCCCGGCGATCGTCCGTGCGCTGTCGGACAGCGGGCTGCTGATGATGGACCGTGCAGACATGTGTCTCCCTTTCCGGATGTGTGTGAACCCCCTCGATTCTCGGCAGTGCACCCCGGTGGTGGGATCAGTCGTTTGACTCTGCGTCAGTGGGAGGGTGACAACGGTCAGTCGGCCCATGCGTGGGTCGCGCCGTGCTGGCGCGCGCGGCAGTTGCCGGCCTTGGCCCGCCCAACAGCTCGGAGATGAATCCGTCCCAGTCCAGGCCGTCGGCCTCCGCCTCGGCGGGCACGATCTCGTAGGTGCGTTCCAACCACTCCGCCAGCCTCGGCGTGGGCAGCTCCAGGAGGGCGCTGGATTCCGCCGACTCCAGCTGCAACAGGGCGGTCCCGGCTGCCCGGCCCGGCCCCGGCCCCGGCCCCGGCCCCGGCCAAGCCTGCACGAAGCCCCCTCCGGTCTTCTCGAAGAGGCCGTGGTACAGCAGTTCCCGGCTGATCCGCCAGGTAACACCCGGCCCGCCGATCGGCTGGAGGGTGACGGTCACGATCGCGGGGGTGTCCGGAGCGAATCGGAACTCCGCCAGAAGGGGTTGCCATGCGCGGCCGTCCAGCACCCGCTTGAGGGCCAGTGTCAGCACGGGCCCGTCCTCGGGCATCGTCCGGCGTCCCCTGGCATCGGCCTGTTCGCCGTTCATGGCAGCTGCCCCTTCCACAAAGCAAAATTGGTCTGCCATGACTGTGCCTCAGGGACTCCGGGCTGGGCATAGGTCACTCGACTGTGAGCCGGGACAAGTCATGACCCACGCGTGCGGGCCCCTGAAACGGATCGATGAGCGGCGAGGTGGACACGAAGCCGGAGGACCTCCTCCCTGTCCTGCACCCGGTCAGCGCCGACTGTCGAGGGGGCAGTCCGGGCCGCGCAAGGTCTCCAATGCCGCGCCCGGGCGACGGAGGCATCGGGGGATCGGCAAACATGTGTCTCGCGATGAGCATATGTGGAGGAGCCCTCAAAGGCGCACATGTTCAACTGGGCACGCCCAGACACATGTGTAACCGGCTTTGACTCTGTGCCGCACCGTGGCCCGCAACCGGCGGCCTCACGTCCGTGCAGCCTTGCCACCACATGCTTGCGGTGGTTGATGATGTCAACTGCCACAGCAAGGAGGTGGTTACTGCCACAATCCGCACAACGGTCCGGTAGACTGCACGGCGTGAGAGCTGATGCGGCGCGGAACATCGAAGCGGTGCTGACGACGGGGGCGCGGATGTTGGCCGCGGACCCGGGCGCGAGCATCGCCGCCATCGCCGCCGAGGCGGGCGTGGACCGGCGGACCATCTACCGGCGCTTCCCGTCGCGCGAGGAACTCCTCGCCGCGATCTACACGGCCCGCCTGGATGCCGTCGAGCAGGCCATCGCCGACGCCCGCCTGCGCGAGGCCCCCGTCACCGTGGCCCTGCACCGCTACGTGGAGAACATCATCGAGGTCAACCGCAGCTGGCCGGTTGACCTCACCCACATGCTCGCCGACGCGGGGATCCGCAAGCGCCGTGACGCTTCCGTCGCGGAAGTCGACGCCTTCCTGCAACGCGCCGAAGACGAGGGCCTGCTCCGCGCCGGGCTCCCCCCGGGCTGGGTCGCCGCCCTGCTCCCGGAGCTCATGCACCTGGTGGCCCGCCGAGTGCCGGACCTCGCAGCCGGCCCGGCAGCCGACCTGGTCGTCGACACCCTGCTGCGGGGTGTCGGATCATCCTGACGGGGTACCAGGTCGCACACGCGTGTTGACGCGGTTGTCCGTGCACGTTCTCACATGATCGGGACCGGCGGGCTCAGCCAGGCTTGTCATGGCAGACGAGTCACCGACGTTCTTCTTCTGCCCGGCACAGGTAACATGTGCGGCAAACATCCAGCACGGAGGAGTGACCGGTCGTGACCAGCCAATCAGCCGCCACGCTCCGATCGCGGTACGCCGTGCAAGCCGCGTCGGATCTGGAAGAGAACCGCCGTCGGCAGAGGGAACTGACCGAGAAGCTCGCGATGCTGCGCGAAGAGGAAGCGCTCCTGATCGAGATCATGGCGCTGGCCGAGCACCACCAGGGTGATGCGGAGCTCTCTCCCCTCCCGGAGCAGGCCCAGGACGAGCCGACGCTCACCCGGGAACGCCTGCGCAGGACGCCCGGGGCCGCCTCGAAGTCACCGCGTTCCGCGCGGACCGGCTCGAAGACGAAGGCGGCGGCAAAGGGCAGGTCACAGCGGCCGTTGCTGGGCGACCTCCTGCTCGACCTGCTCGCAGGCCACAGTGAGCCACGCCTGGCGAAGGACCTTCGGGAGGAGCTCATGGTGCGGCATCCGGACCGTGAGCCCACCCCGCAGGTCGTGCGGAACACCCTCGAATCGCTCGTCGCGAAGGGCCGGGTCCGACGCCACAAGGAAGAGCGGTCGGTGATGTACACCCTCGTGGACCGGGGTCGTCGCAGGACGCCGGCTGACTGACGTGTCTCGCCGGCACCTCGGAATGAGGTGAACCCACCCGGGGCGAGGCCGGGCCGGACAGGGCCGCCACCCACGGGTGGTGCAACCCGGACGAGAACGGCATCTGCCTCCTCGGCAGCTCCTCCGGCTCCGGGCACCTGCCGGCAACCGGCTGCAGCACCGTGACGAGCACCACCGCCGGACACCAGTTCGCCCAGGGAAGATCGCGCAGCGCCCGGTGGTGGTAGGAGGCCGCCGCCCACGACCGCACCACGCGGTCCGGCCGCTCCTCCAGGCCGGTGCGGGCGATCACCCGGCCGTCGACCAGCACCGGGTTGCGGGCCACCTCCCGCTCCCGGGTCCGGTCCACCGCGAACCGCTCCTGCGCGGTGCCGGGGCGGGGCCGGCGTCTCCAGCGGATCGCGGTGCCGCGCCGCGAAGAACTCCGCGCCGCAGGAGGGCCAGCTCCTGGATCCGCCTGCGCAGTGCCCGGTCGCCGGATTGCAGGACGCTGTGGTTCAGCGGGCGGCGGGAGGGAGGGCGCCGGCGATGAGGGCTTCGAGGTCGGTGTCGTCGGGGTCGTAGAGGTGGGCGATCAGGGCGCCGAGCGCGAGGGCGACGAGCCACTGGGCGGTGATGGCCGCGGCGTCCGCCGAGGATCCGGTGGCTTCGAGGTGGCGGGCGGTGGTGGTGATGCCGCGTTCCAGCCGGGCGGCCATGAGGGGGTGGGCGGGGTGGGACGGGACGGTGGCCTCGCACATCAGGACGATCTCGGCGGCGGCCTGCCAGCGGGGGCGGCTGCGCAGGGCGAGCAGGCGGGAGGCGGGGTCGGTCTCGTCCGGGGCGGGGGCGGTCAGCTCCGCGACCACCAGGTCGAGGAGGGCGCGCTTGGTGGGGGCGACATGGACGAGGGCGGCCTTGGTGAGTCCGGCCCGGTCGGCGACGGCCTGCATGGACGTTCCGTAGTAGCCGTGGTGCGCGTAGAGGCGGGCGGCGGCTTCGACCGCCCGGGCGCGCGGGGAGGAGCTTGACGGCACGTCGACCGTGGCCGTGGCCGGCGGCGTGACGGGGGGCGCAGGCGGGATGCCGTTCGTCTCCAGGTCGTGTTCGTACTCGGCGAGCCGGGCGGGGATGTCGATGCGGCCGGGGAAGTAGAGGGAGAGGATCTGCAGGCCGTCCCAGGCCGCGCCGAGGCGGTGGATCGCCAGTTTCACCGCGCGCGGGTCGCCGCCGAGGGGGCCGAGGGCCTGGAGGGCGATCCGGGTGCCGACGGCCCGGCGCCGGCGCATGAGTTCGTGGCCCGGGTGCTCGGGGCTGGTCGCCTCGCCGAGGAGTGCGGTGAACAGGGGGATCCAGCCGGGCACGGCCTCGTTCCGGCGGGCGGTCTCGGCCGCGGAGCGGAGGGCGCCGCGCTCCGGGTCCGCCCGCAGCCAGTCGCCGTGCCGCCGGTCGAGGCGGTCGACGAGCGCGGTGAGGATCTCCTCCTTGGAGGAGAAGTGGCGCAGCAGTGCGGGGTGGGAGATCCCGGAGGCGGCCGCGATCTCGCGCAGCGAGGTGGCCCGGTATCCGGTGCTGATGAACAGCTCGTGGGAGGCGTCGAGGATCCGTTCGACGCGCTCTCGTCCGGTTCGGTAACTGCCCCGCTTGATCGCCATGGTCGTCAGTATCGCGGCTGTTCCGGGTCTTCCCAAAAGCTACCACCATCGTGGTAGCTTTTCGGCCATCAGCACGGACGAAGGAGCAAGATGGCCGGCTTGCGCGAGGACTTCCTCTGGGGCGCCTCCACCTCCCCCCACCAGGTCGAGGGCAACAACGTCAACGCGGACTGGTGGGCGCTGGAGAACGCCCCCGGCTCCCCGCTCCCGGACCGCAGCGGCGACGCACTCGACAGCTACCACCGCTACGCCGAGGACATGGGCCTGCTCGCCGCGGCCGGACTGAACGCCTACCGCTTCGGCTTCGAGTGGGCCCGGATCGAACCGGGGGACGGGCAGTTCTCGCTCGCCGAGCGCGACCACTACCGGCGCATGGTCGACACCGCCCACCGACTGGGCCTGAAGCCGGTGGTGACGCTCCAGCACTTCACACTGCCCCGGTGGTTCGCGGAGTCCGGCGGCTGGCGGCGCCCCGACGCCGCCGACCGCTTCGCCCGCTACATCGAGTTCGTCGCCCCGGCCCTGCGCGACGTCGAGTGGGTCTGCACCATCAACGAGCCGAACATGCTCGCCGTGTTCGCCGGCGTCCAGGACGCCCTCCTCCAGACGATGGGCACGCTCGACGCCGACGACCCGGAGCAGAAGGCCACGATGGCCGCCGCGATGGCCCAGGTCAGCCCCGACCAGGCGCTCGGCGGGACGCTGGCCCGGGTGCACCGCCGCGCCGTCGAGACGGTGCGCGCGACGACGAACGCCAAGGCGGGCTGGACCGTCGCCCAGCAGGCGTTCACCCCCACCCCCGGCAACGAGGACGTCTTCGCCCGCGTCCACCACGCCTGGGAGGGCTTCTACCTCGACGCCGCCCGCGACGACGACTTCGTCGGCGTGCAGGCCTACACCAGCCAGCCCGTCGACGCCGACGGCCCGGTGCCGCACCCGGCCCACCCCGACAACACGCTGACCGGCTGGGCGTACCGCCCCGACGCCCTCGGCACCGCGCTGCGCCGCGCCTGGGACGAGGCCGGCGGCATCCCGCTGCTGGTCACCGAGAACGGCATCGCCACCGACGACGACACCCGGCGGATCGCCTACACCACCGAGGCGCTCGGCCACCTGGAGGCCGCCGTCGCCGACGGCATCGACGTGCGCGGCTACCTGCACTGGTCGGCGCTCGACAACTACGAGTGGGGCCGCTGGGCGCCCATCTTCGGCCTGATCTCGGTGGACCGCGAGACCTTCGCCCGCACCCGTGCTGACGGACTGCGTGATGCTCGTGCAGTTCGGGTTCAACGCCTTCCAGGGGCCGTTCTCCGCGCTGCTGCCCGACCAGGTCCCCGAGCGGCTGCACGGCCGGTACTCCACCGGCGTGGGCCTCGGACTCCTCGTCGGCGGGATGGCCGGCCCCGTCCTCGGATCGCTGTTCGCCGACAGCATCCCGCTCGGCTACACCGCCCTGAGCGGCATCCTGGTGCTCACCGCCGTGCTGTTCGCCGCCTTCCTCCCCGACCGCGACAACCGAGGCGAACCGCGCCGGCCGTTCGCGCTGCGCTCCTTCCTCGGCGCGTTCTGGGTCAACCCGATCCGGTATCCCGACTTCTTCTGGGGCTTCGCCGGACGCCTGCTGCTGTTCGGCGGCTACGCGATGCTGACCACCTACCAGCTCTACCTGGTCCAGGACTACGTCGGCCTGTCGATGGACGACGCGAAGCGGGTCGTCCCGCTGCTCGGACTCGCCTCGCTGCCCGGCATCCTGCTCTCCACGGCGGTGGCCGGCCCCCTGTCGGACCGCCTCGGCCGGCGCAAGCCCGTCGTGCTGGTCGCGGGCCTGGTCATCGCCCTCGGCACCGTCGTCCCGCCGGCCCTGCCGACGGTCCTCGGCCTCGCCGTGTCCAACCTGGTCGTCGCGACCGGCTTCGGCGCGTTCGTCGCGGTGGATCAGGCGCTGATGAGCTCCGTGCTGCCCCACCCGGACGACTTCGGCAAGGACCTCGGCGTCCTCAACCTCGCCGCGACCCTGCCGCACACCGTCGCGCCGGTCGCGGCCGCGGGCGTCGTCCACGCCTTCGGCGGATACGGCGCCCTGTATCCCGTGGTCGCCGTCGTCGGGGTCCTCGGCGCGCTCGCCGTCCTGCCGATCCGCGGCGTGCGCTGACCCGGACACACCTCCTTCGAACCAACCCCCCTACCGAAAGGACGCTGCGATGGCCACCCCCTCGCACCTCACCGCGCTGATCGAGCGCCTCACCCTGGAACAGAAGGTCCGCCTGCTGACCGGCGCCTCCGTCTGGTCGCTGCGGGAGGAGCCGGCCGTCGGCCTGCGCTCCATCGTGGTCTCCGACGGCCCGACCGGCGTGCGCGGCACCGCCATGGACGACCGCGACCCCTCCGCCAGCCTGCCCTCCGCCAGCTGCGTCAGCGCCACCTGGGACCTGGAGCGGGTCCGCCGCCTCGGCGCGCTGATCGCCGCCGAAGCCCGCTCCAAGAACGTCGACGTCGTGCTCGGCCCCACCGTCAACCTGCACCGCTCGCCGCGCGGCGGACGCCACTTCGAGGCGTTCAGCGAAGACCCCTACCTGACCGGCGAGTTCGGCGCCGCCTACGTCAGCGCCGTGCAGGCCCACGGCGTCGCCACCACCGCCAAGCACTACGTCGCCAACGACGCCGAGACCGACCGCTTCACCGTCGACGTCCGCGCCGACGAACGCACCCTGCGCGAGCTGTACCTCGCCCCGTTCGAGCGGATGGTCGACGAGGGCGCCTGGCTGGTGATGTCCGCCTACAACTCCGTCAACGGCACCACCATGTCGGCGAGTGCGCTGCTGCGCGCCCCGCTGAAGGACGAGTGGGGCTTCGACGGCGTCGTCGTCTCCGACTGGACGGCGGTGCGCGACACCGAGCCCTCCGCCCTCTCCGGTCAGGACCTGGTGATGCCCGGCCCGGACGGCCCCTGGGGCGAGGCGCTCGTCGAAGCCGTGCGCGCCGGACGCGTCCCCGAGAGCGCGATCGACGACAAGGTCGCCCGGCTGCTGCTGCTCGCCTCCCGCGTCGGCGCCCTCGACAGCGGCGACCCGGCCACCCCGGTCGAACGCTGGGACGACGCCGCGATCGCGGACCTGCTGCGCGAGACCGCCGCCGACGGCATGGTCCTGGTCCGCAACGACGGCCTCCTCCCCGTCGAACCCCGGGAAGACCTGACCGTCGCCGTCGTCGGCCGGCACGCCCTGCGCGCCCGCGCCCAGGGCGGCGGCTCCGCCAGCGTGTTCCCGCGCCACGTGGTCACCCCGCTCGAAGGCCTGCGGCAGGCCTACGGCGAGGACAACGTCCGGTACGCGCCCGGCCTGCCCCCCACCGACGAGCTGCACCCCTTCACCCGGGCCGCCGTCACCGACCCGGCCACCGGCGACGAAGGCGTGCGCGTGCGCTACCTCGACCAGGACGGCGCGGCGTTCAGCGAGGAGAACTTCCCCTCCGGCCGCCTCGCCTGGCTAGGCGACCCGCGCCTGGCCCAGGCCGCCCGCGTCGAGATCACCACGCGCTTCACCGCCGACCGCGACGGCCGGCACGACCTCGGCTTCGCCGGCATCGGCGGCTTCGAGTTCGCGATCGACGGCGAGATCCTCTGTACCGAACGACACGTTGCCGTCGGAGACCCGGTCAACGCGTTCCTCAACCCGCCCACCCGCGTCTTCCCGCGCGAACTGACGCACGGCACGTCGGTCGAGCTGCGCCTGACCTGGACCCCGGAGCTGATCGACGGCTTTCCGTTCGGCATGCTCCAGCTCGGCCACAAGGACGTCTTCGGCGATCCCGCGGAGGAGCTCCGGCAGGCGGTCGAGCTGGCCGCCGCGAGCGACGTCGCCGTCGTGGTCGTCGGCACCACGGAGGCCATCGAGTCCGAGGGCTTCGACCGGGCCGGCCTCGCCCTCCCGCAGGGCCAGGACGATCTGGTGCGCCAGGTCCTGGCCGTCAACCCCCGGACCGTCGTGGTCGTCAACTCGGGTGCCCCTGTGGTGATGCCGTGGCTCGACGAGCCCGCCGCCGTCCTGCTGTCCTGGTTCCCCGGCCAGGAGTTCGGCGCGGCCCTCGCCGACGTCCTCACCGGCGCCCGCGAGCCCGGCGGCCGGTTGCCTACCACCTGGCCCGCCCGCGAGGAGGACGTCCCCGTGTGGGACGTCGAGCCGCGAGACGGCCGACTCGCCTACACCGAGGGCCTGCACATCGGCTACCGGGCCTGGCTCAAGCGCGAGCAGGCCGGCGGGCCCGCGCCCGCGCTGCCCTTCGGGTACGGCCTCGGCTACACCGGCTGGCAGATCGGCGAACCGGCCGTCAGCACGGCGGGCGACCGCGTCCTGGTCGAGGTGGACCTCGTCAACACGGGCGCCCGGCACGGCAAGCAGGTCCTCCAGGCCTACCTGTCCCGCCCCGACTCGGCCGTCGAACGGCCGGTCGCCTGGCTCGCCGGCTTCGCCACCGTCCGCGCGGACACGGGCGAGCAGGTGCGCGCCCGCATCGAGATCGCCCCCCGCGCCTTCCAACACTGGGACACCGACACCCACGCCTGGACGACCGAAAGCGGCCCGTTCACCCTGCGGATCGCCACCTCCGCCACCGACCCGGGCCACGTCGTGACGGTCACCCCCGCCCCCGGCGAGTAGCGCGACGCGACACAGACTCCCCCTCCCGCCCTCGCGCCTGGGGACGGGAAGGGGAACGCTGCGGGACCGGAACCTGACGGCCGGTCCCGCAGCACCCCACGGCCCGCCGCCCGGCCGACGCGCGCCCCAGCCGCGATCTGGGTCTCACCCGGTTCGCCGCATCGGCTGGGCCGAACGCCGGCCATCGGGGCCCGCCCGTGGATTCCCCCAGCGAAACCGGTAGATAGAGGAGGCCCAGCATGACAACCGTCGCGGATCGGCCGAACATCCTGTGGATCGTCTCGGAGGACTGCCCGCCCTGGTTCGGCTGCTACGGCGACGCGCACGCCGCGACGCCCGCCATCGACACCCTCGCGTCGCGCGGAGTGCTCTACGAACGCGCCTACTCCCCGGCGCCGGTGTGCGCGCCCTCGCGCTTCGCCCTGCTCACCGGCATGGCCCCGGAGAGCCACTCGCCCGCCGACCGGATGCGCGCCGTCGCCGCCCGCCCGGACTGGATGGCGACCTACCCCGAACTCTTCCGCGACGCCGGCTACTACTGCACCAACAACGCGAAGACCGACTACAACCTGGACGTGGACCCGGACGCGATCTGGGACGAGTGCTCCCCCACGGCGCACTGGCGCGACCGGCCCGCCGGAGCCCCGTTCCTCGCCGTGTTCAACTACGACCCGACGCACGAGTCGTCGGTCTTCGACGAGAACTCCCCGATCATGCGCGCGCTCGCGCCTTTCGTGTCGAACCACGAGCCGCTGACGCCCGCCGTCCCGCTCGAAGCGATCCGCGTCCCCCGCTACCTGCCGGACACCCCCGAGGTGCGGTCGGACTTCTCCCGCTACCACACCGCCGTCGCCCGGCTGGACGCCTTCGTCGCCGGCCTGCTCGGCCAGCTCGCCGACGACGGCCTCGCCGAGGACACCGTCGTGCTCCTCACCTCCGACCACGGCGGCGTCACCCCCCGGAGCAAGCGCTACCTCTACGACGAAGGCCTGCACGTACCACTGCTCGTCTCCGCCCCACCCCGGCTCGCCGGGCGGCTCGCCCCCGCCGGAACCCGGCACCCCGGCCCCGTCTCGACGC
This sequence comes from Kitasatospora sp. NPDC034533, assembly GCF_055575155.1. Classification (NCBI taxonomy): domain Bacteria; kingdom Bacillati; phylum Actinomycetota; class Actinomycetes; order Kitasatosporales; family Streptomycetaceae; genus Kitasatospora; species Kitasatospora sp. NPDC034533. Next base: position 22,064 of record NZ_JBVITE010000059.1, on the reverse strand, counting down.
TGTCCATCCCCCCGACCCTGCTCACCCTCGCCGGCCTCCCCGTCCCCGCGCAGATGCGGGAACGGCCACTGACCGCCCCGACCAGGCCACCACTCGCGTTCGGCGAACGCGGCCGGATGGACGAGCGCTTCGCCCTGGTGCGCACCGTCCGCAGCCGCCGCTACCGCTACCTGCGCACCTACACCCCGCACCGCCCGGTCATCCAGCACCAGGCCTTCGCCTGGAACGCGGCCGGCTACCGCTCCTGGGAGGCCGAGCACCTCGCCGGGCGGCTCACCCCCGAGCAGGAACGCTGGTGGCTGCCCGCCGACCCGGTCGAGCTCTACGACGTGGACGCCGACCCGGACCAGGTCGAGAACCTCGCCGGACGCCCCGAGCTCGCCGAGATCGAGGCCGGGCTGCGCCAGGCGCTGCGCGACCACATCCTCGCCGCCCACGACAACGGCTTCCTGCCCGAGGACTCGCCGCTGCTCGGCCGGGACGCGAGCCGCGCCCCCGGCGCCTACCCGCTGGAACGGATCCTCGACCTCGCCGACCGGGGACTGGAACGCGACCCCGCCGCGCTCCCGGAACTGCTGACCGCGCTCGGCGACGACGACGCGACCGTGCGGCGCTGGGCCGCCATCGGCGTCCTGCGGCTCACCCCCGACGCCCCCGGCGTGGCCGACGCGGCCGACCGGCTCCGCACCGCCCTCGCCGACCCCGAGCCGTCCGTCGTCATCCCCGCCGCGGAGGCCCTCGCCCGACTGACCGGCGACGAAGCCGCCTACCGGGCCCTCGCCCGCGTGGCGGCGGCCGAGAGCACCCCCTGGGCACGCCTGGAAGCGGTCAACGCCCTCACCTACCTCGACCACGACCGGGTGCGCCCCTACCGGGAGGTCGTCGACGCGGCCGCGACCTCGGGCAACGAGTACCTCAGCAGCGCCGGGCGCTACCTGCGACTGCTGCTCGACGACGAGTACACGCCCGACGCCGCTGTGCTCGATCCCGCACTCCTCCTGGCCGCGTTCAAGCACTGATCACCCCTTCCGGGCCGGGGGGGGGGGGGGGGGGGGGGGGGGGGGGGGGGGGGGGGGGGGGGGGGGGGGGGGGGGAGCGATAAGAAGAAAAAAAAAGCAAGACA
>NZ_JBVITE010000059.1:0-20931 GCF_055575155.1 Kitasatospora sp. NPDC034533 | reverse complement strand
TCCCCCCCCCCCCCCCCCCCCCCCCCCCCCCACCACCCCCCCCCCCCCCCCCTCCCCCCCCCCCCCCCCCCCCCCCCCCCCCCCCCCCCCCCCCCCCCCCCCCCCACACCCCTGCCAGGAAGCGCCAGGGACCGACCCGAGCACCCCACCGCTGCCGCGCACCCCGGCGCGTCACCGGGCCCGCGGTCCCCCCGCCCCGTCCGGGCGCCCGAACCCGGCGGGACCGTCCGCGCACGCCGTCCCGCAGGCGCGCATCCCCGCGCAGGCCTTCCGGATGGGCGACGCCACGGCGACGGCGCACCGGCCGACGGTGAGGCCCCCGTCGCCGACGTTCGCGACCGCCACCGGATACCGCACCGAAGCCGAGGCCTTCGGCTTCTGGGCCGTCTTCCACCTCGCGCTCGCCGCCGGCCCCCGCGACAAAACCCTCGCAGCGTAGACGGAGAGTGTCCAACCGCGGGGTGGAACTTCACGACGGCGCTTTCCCCACCGGCCCAGACCTTCTCACCACTCGACCAGCGCGAATCCCGCCGACATACCGCCGCCGAAGCCGGCCAGGAGGATCAGGTCGCCGGGGGTGAAGGCGCCAGCGCGGGCGGCCGCGTCCAGGGTGATCGGGATGGAGGCGGCTCCCGTGTTGGCGTAGTGCGTCAGGGTGCGGTGCATGGTCGCGCGAGGCAGTGCCAGGTCGGCGAAGACGCTGTCCAGCATGGTGCCGTTGGCCTGGTGCGGTACGAAGTGGTCGATGTCGTCGGGCGCGACACCGCATTCGTGCAGGAATCCCTTGACCAGCCGCGGCAGGTGGTCACCGACGAAGTTCCGCACGCCTCGCCCGTCCATCGCGAAGTACTGGAGCCCCGCGTCGAGGACCGCCTGGTCCACCGGCATGCGGCTGCCGCCGGCGGGCACCTCGATGAGCCCCGACAGTTCGCCGAACGAGTGCAGTGAGAGGTGCCGGACACGTGGTCCGTGGTCGACCGGCGCCCCCAGGACCACGGCTCCGGCGCCGTCCCCGAAGAGGATCACGGTCCTGCGGTCGGCCCGGTTCAGGATGCGGGAGTACAGGTCCGCACCGATGACCAGCGCATGGCCGCCGGTGCGGGCGAGTACGCCCTCGGCCGCGGAGAGCGCGAACACCGTGCCGGAGCAGACCGCGTTGACGTCGAACGCGGCCGCGCCGCCCGCGCCGAGCCGCTGCTGGACGTAGGCGGCGGTGGGCGGTTGCGGCCGGTCGGGTGTGGACGTGGCGACCACGATCACGGACAGCTCCTCGGCGGAGATGCCGGCCGACCTCAGCGCGGCACGCCCCGCGGCGGTGGCCAGGTCCGAGGTGGCCTGGCCGTCGGCAGCCCATCGCCGTTCCCGGATGCCGGTCCTGTCGGTGATCCACGCGTCGTCGACCCCCGCCGCCGCCGCGGCCTCGTCATTGGACACGATTCGCTCCGGCACATAGGCACCCGTACCGAGAATCCTGACGTCGGTCATACGGCTGCCCTCCCCTCAAATGGATGGAGAACGGTGGGTGTGGAACTGGCCTGCGGCCGTGGCGGGCGCGTGCGGGAGCAGCCGCGGAGGCTGCCCCCGCACGCATGGGACCGCAGGTGTTCGGGATCGCAGGTGTTCTAGCGCGCCTGGTAGATGCGCTTGTGACCGCTGACGCCGGCCAGCCGGAAGGGCCCGGTGGTCTGCTGCGGGGTGGGGTGGTCTCCTCCGTCGGCCGGGAAGGACCACTCGTGCAGCTCGCGGTAGCGGGCGTGGTCGACCGGCCTGCGCCTGGCTATCGCCGCCAGGTTCGCTGCGGTCCGCAGGTGTTCGCGGTAGCCGGGGACGGCCGTGCCCGCGAAGAACTCGGCGACGCTGCCGGAACCGTAGCTGAGGAAGCCGATGGGCCGGTCGGTCAGGTCGTCCGCCTGGTCGAGCAGCGCGGCGAGAGCGAGGTACACCGAGGCGGTGTAGCTGTTGCCGATGGACGTGTTGTAGGCCACGGTCTGCCCGATGGCGTGCTCGATGTCGGCCTGGTCGGCGCTGTGGCCCGCGTGGTCGAGCAGGTGGCGGTGTGCCTTGTAGGCCATCTTCGTGAACGGCTGGTGGTAGCAGAACGCGGCGAACTCGTCGAGCGTGCGCCCGCCCTGCTCGCCGTAGTCCTTCCAGCTGCCTGCGACCGCCCGCAGGTACGCTTCGACGGACTCCTGCCCGTCGACGAGGGCGGTGGTGCGGTAGTTCGGCCGCCAGAAGTCCATCACGTCGGCGGTGAACAGGCCCGAGGCGTTCTCGATGCGGACCAGGGCGGGGGCGGCGCTGACCAGCATCGCCACCGCGGCGGCACCCTGGGTCGCCTCGCCGGGGCTGTCCAGTTCGTACTTGGAGACGTCGCTCGCGATCACCAGGACCTGCTGGTCGGGGTCGCGTCGTACGAGTCCGATGGCGAATTGCAGGGCGGCCGTGGCTCCGTAGCAGGCCTGCTTCAGTTCGACGACGCGGCAGGCCGATTGCAGGCCGAGCAGTGAATGCACGTAGATGCCGGCGGACTTCGCCTGGTCGATCGAGGATTCCGTCGCGAAGACCACCGTCCGGATCCGTTCGCAACCGTGCCGGGCGATGATCGGGGCCGCGGCGGCGGCCCCCAGGGTGACGATGTCCTCGTCCGCGGCGCACACGCTCATCGACCGCTGGCCGATGCCTATGTGGTACTTGCCGATCTCCGTGCCGTTGTACTCGGCGAGTGCCGCGTGCGACAGGACGTATTCGGTCGTCGCGAAGGACAGGTCGTGGATTCCGAAGGAAGCGGTGTCAGACATGTTCAGGCACCGACCTTTGCCGTCTTGTTGTCGCGCTCCAGTTCGACGTGTGCACGCATGAGTTCACCCGGGTTGGTCTGCGCCGCGAGCAGCGAGAGCTCGCCGCAGAGGACCGTCGCCGCCGCGATGACGGCGAGCCGGCGCGCGTTCTCGCCGGGGGCGCGGTCCACGCGGCAGCCGAGGCGGCTCAGGTTCGTCTCCACGAACTCCAGGCCCTTGCCGTTGCCCACGGTGCCGACGATCAGGTTGGGCAGATTGCAGGAGAAGTAGAGGTCACCGTCGCGGTCCTCGGCCAGGGTGACGCCCTGGGAGCCCTCGACGATGTTGGCCGCGTCCTGCCCGGTGGCCAGGTAGAAGCCGAGCAGCATGTTGGCGTAGTGGGCGTTGGCCGAGCGGATGCCGCCGGCCAGCAGGGTCCCGAGCAGGTTCTTGCGGATGTTCAGCTGGACGATCCTGGCGGCAGTGGTGTGCAGGACGCCTTCCACCACGTCGCGCGGGACGAGCAGTTCCGTGACCACGTTCTTCCCGCGGCCGAGGATGCCGTTGATCGCGGTCGCCTTCTTGTCCGTGCAGTAGTTCCCGGAGATCGACCCGTAGGAGATTCCCGGAACGGTCCGCAGCAGGTGCGTCAGCAGGTTGTCGGAGGCGAGCGTGGCCATGTTGTGGCCGGAGGCGTCGCCGGTGCCGAACTCGAACCGGATGAACAGCAGGTTGCCCGCGATCTCGTGCCGGACGGTGAGCAGCTCGGCGAACCGGCTACAGCTGCGGACCACGGCGCGCAGTTCCTCGATCCGCGCCTCGATGGCGCGGGCGGCCGTGTACGCGGTCTGGGCGTCGGTCGCCTCGACGAGCACCGAGCGGGTCATGCGCTCGTCGACGAGGGTGGCGACGATGCCCTGCTCGGTGAGCATGGACACCTTCGCGCCGCGGCCCACGGAGGGCCACAGCGGTGTCTCGTAGGTGGCGAGGGGAACGTGGGTCTCGGTGTTGGCGATGTTCCCGGAGATTCGAAGGGGTCCGACCCACTTCATGGGGACCCTGGCAATGGCGTGTATGTCGGTCACTGTGCTTTTCCTGTCGCGTTGTGGAGGGTGTCGGCCGATCGGGAACGCCGGGCGAGTCGCCCCGTGTCGATGCCCCGGTCGGCGCAGAAGGAACGGAGGGTGCCGTGGATGATCAGGTCGTTGCTCGCGAGGTCCGCGGGAGTGCGGGCGCCGAGCATGGTCTGGAGGGCCGCGAGCTGGTCCAGCCAGTTCGTGAGCTGCTCGATCAGCGCCTCGGGACCGCCGTCGAGCAGGGTGCGCAGGAACACTCCGGAGGCCCCGACGCCGGAGGCGCCCAGGGCCAGGGCGCGGGCGACGTCGAGGGGATGGCGGACGCCGCCGGAGGCGAGCACGGGAAGACCGGCGCTCTGAGCGTCCAGGAGACAGGCGGCGGTGGACTGGCCCCAGTCGTGGAGGAACGCGTAGTCGCCGAGCGGTCGCCGGCCGTTCTCGATCCGGGCGAAGTCGGTGCCGCCCCGGCCACCGACGTCCGCCGCGTGGACCCCCAGTTGTCGCAGCAGCAGGACGGTTTCCCGGCTCAGGCCGTTGCCGACCTCCTTGACGATCACGGGTACGTCACCGGCCGCCGCGATCTTCTCGATCTGCGGGACCCAGGACCCGAAGGACTGGTCGCCTTCCGGCATGGCCGTTTCCTGCGCCGTGTTGACGTGGATCTGCAGGGCGTCGGCCTCCAGCAGATCGACGGCACGCCGGGTGTCGTCGACCGATGCCGTCGCGTTGACGTTCGCCATGACGAAACCGCGGGGGTTCTCCTGGCGCAGGACGCGGAAGGTGTCGGCGCACGCCGGGTCCTTCAAGTAGGCGTGCACCGAGCCCGACGCGATGGGTACCCCGGTCTCGCGGGCCGCTATCGCCAGACCTCGGTTGATGACGCCGGTCTTGGCGGTCCCGCCGGTCATCGCGTTGATGTAGAGCGGCACCTGCCAGGAGATCCCGGCGAAGGTCGTGCCCAGGGACACCTGCGGCCGGTCGATGCCGGCCAGGGCGTGATGGACGAAGGACACCTCGTCGAACTGGTTGTTCCCGCTGCGGGTGTCCTGCTGCTCGATGGCGAGCCGGACGTGGTCGTCCTTGCGCTGAGCGCTCATTTCTCGGTCCCTTCCGGGGCGGGCCGGACGGGCAGGGGCAGCACCCCGGCCGCGGCCCACCGCTGCCGTACGTGTGAGATGTCGTGCATGGCCTCGGCGTCGAGCAGCGCGATGCCGCAGTCGCCGCCGCCCGCGCCCGACGGCTTGGCGGCACCGCCGGCGGTTTCGGCGACCGTGCACAGGGCCGTCAGCTCGGGTGTGAAGATGCCGAGCCCGACTTCGTCGTCGAGGCGGGCCAACTCCTGCCGGGCACGGCGGATCTGGTGCAGCAGGCTTTGGTCGTCGCCGGCCTCGAGAGCGGTGATCGAGGCGCGTACGAAGTCGGTGGAGGTCTCCACGAACGCGCGGTGCGACGCGGTGCCGCGCCAGATCCGGCGGTGCAGACCGGACACGAGCGAGGCGGTGGAGGCCGGGTTGCCGGTCCAGCCGACTTCGAGGGCGAGGCCGCGCGGGGGCGGAAGCCTCCGGACCGAGTGGCCCGGCCAGGGCGTGCGCAACGCCTCCTCGACGCCGTACCGGCGGGTGAGGTCGAGCACGAAGGCCCGGTCGGGTGCCTGGTACGCGATCCAGCCGCCCCAGGTACTGGCGGCGAGGTCACCGCCGGAGCCCACGGGATCGATCCCGACCGAGGAGATCACGGCCAGGCGGTACCGGGCGTCGGGTGAGAGGTCCAGTCCGCACAGGGACGTGATGGCGTCGATCGTGGCCACGGTCACCGCGCCGCTCGACCCCAGGCCGTACTTGCGGCCGTTGTCATGCAGCCGGCTGCCGATCGAGAGGTCCAGCCCGGGCATGGGCAGGCCGCGTTCGGCCAGCAGTCGTCCCACGGTCTCGACCGCTGCCACCACGTGCGTCAGTGCGCCCCGCGCGCCGTGTCCGTCGGCTTCCCCGTTCTCCGTGCCGGGAGCGTGGAGCCGGCCGTCGAGCCATCGCCAGTTCACCGCCCGGGGGACGAGATCGGAGGAGATCACGATGTCGGCCGTTTCGGAGAGGGTCACCGTGGCGGTGATCTCCCGGTCCACGGCCACCACGATGGCCGGGGTACCGGGCTCCACCACCGCGTACTCGCCCGCGACGAACAGCTTGCCGGGCGCGCTGCGGACGACCGTTCGCCCGGAGGTCATCGTCCGCCCGCGTCCACCAGGCGGGCGCCCTGTCCGGGCCCGGCGATGTGCACGGTGCCGCCCGCGGCAGCGTCGCGCACGGCCTCGGCGACCCGGTCGGCGTCCGTACGACGGCAGAGCACCTTGACGTTCGGTCCGGCATCCATGGTCGCGTAGGCCGGTATGCCGTCGCGCCGCAGCCCCAGCACGCTGTCCAGGACGGTGAGCGAGGCGCACGCGAGGTAGCGCACCGCGGGGCGCGCGCCCAGCATGGTCGCGTGCATGCCGAGAGAGTTGCGCTCGGCGATCTCACCCACCGCGTCGAGGTCGCCGCGCAGGAGCGCCGCCCTCATCTCGGTCAGGTCGTCCCGGCTCGACGCGGCCCAAGGCTCGAACAGGGGCGAGGTCTCGACGGTACGGCGCATCGCCGCGCGGCTGGACACCTCCTTGGGACCGGCGTTGACCACCGCGATGACCAGTGCGGGGTCGAGGTCGCCCGTCCGTACCGGCTCGGCGTAGGAGCTGAGGTCGGCCTCCGCGGGCGGCGCCGTGGGGTTGCCGGCGTTCCAGACGGCGAAGCCGCCGAAGATCGACCGCGAGGCCGAGCCGGAACCGCGGCGGGCCAGGCGGGAGAGACCGGTGCCGTCGAGGTCCAGTCCGTACGCGGCGGCGGCGGCGACGGCGAGCGCGGCGAAGCCGCTGGCGGAGGAGGCCAGGCCCGCCCCGGTGGGTACGGTGTTGCGGGTGTCGACGACGGCCCGGTGCGTGAGCCCGGCCCGCCGGCGCACCAGGTCGAGGAACCCGGCGATGCGCCGCCGCTCCTCGCCCGCCGCGGGTACGCCGTTGAAGGTCACTTCGTCGTCCGAGGCCTCGGCGTCGAGGCGAACCCGGGTGGTCGTGGGGAAGATGTCAAGAGTCATCGACAGACTGCTGGTCCACGGCAGGAAGAGGCGCTCGTCGCGCTTCCCCCAGTACTTGATCAGCGCGATGTTCGGGTGCGCGACGGCGGTGGCCCCGTTCGCGCCCTGCCGGTCCTGCGGGCGGCGCACGGTGATCTGTTGCTCAGACATGCGTGACGAGCCTCCTCAGTGGGACGATCCACGTCTGCACGGCCCCCGCTTCGTGCAGCCGCCGGGTGACCTCTCTCGCCCGCTCGGGCTGGGTCAGTGCGAGGACGCAGCCGCCCAGTCCACCCCCGGTGATCTTGGCGCCGAGGCTTCCTGCGGCGAGCGCGGCACCCACCATCCCCTCGATCCGGTCAGTGCTCAGCCCGGCCTCGCGGAGCATTCCGTGGTACTCCGTCAGCAGGAAGCCGAGCTCCTCCGGCCGGCCGGCGGCGAGGGTGGTCACGGCTTCGCTGGCCAGTTCCGACGCCCGGCGGACGAACCGCTCCTGCGCTCCGGCGTGGAGTCGGAACCTCTCCCGCAGCTTGTCGACCGCTTCCTTGGTGCTGCCGACGGTGCCGCTGTCCGCGAGGACGAACAGCGCGTCGCAGCCCACCAGCAGCGTGCGGGCCTCGCCCGCGTGGAACAGCAACGGCGCGCTCGCGCCGACGGTGACGGCGTCGACGCCGCTGGCCTTGCCGTGCACCACGTTCTCGGCGGTCTGCACCAGGTCGAACACCGTCCGCTGCGAGACCTCGCGGCCGCAGAGGTCGGCCAGGGCGAGGACGACGGCACGGGCGCAGGCCGCGCTGGAGCCGAGCCCCCTGCCGAGCGGGATCGAACCGTCGATGATCACATCGAGATGCCGGCCGTCGTCGATGCCCGTGGATGCCCTGAAGTCGGTGGTCAGCCGGCGCAGCCCCTCGGATGCCTGCGTTCCGACCTCCTTCCAGGCGGATCCGGTCATCGTGAAGGACACACCTGCCGGTTCTTCACCGCGGGTGGAGAACCCGACGCCGGCGGTGATCGACAGTTGCGGAACGGGCAGGGCGAGCGCCGGGGCTCCGTAGACGACCGCGTGCTCCCCCAGCAGAATGGCCTTGGCATGGGCGTGGCCGGTGCCGACCGAGCGAGCACGGAGGCTGTCCGCTGTCCCTGCCGCCGAGGCCGGTGGAGTCGACGTGCTCAGCTCCCCTTGTCGAAATTCCATTGAGATCGCGTCATCCAGATTTCTAGGAAGGAATGAAGTAAGCCCGTTCGACCGCGCGCCGCGTCATGCCCGGGCCACCCCGGACCACCGTGGCCGGCGGTCGCGTCCGCCGGCGCGAGCGATGTCCTCGCGCGGGGCGGGCCAGGGCGTCGAGCCGCACCCGACGGTGCGTGTTCGCGGAACCGCGTCCCTGGCGGGTGCCGGGCCGGTTCTCCCCCGGTCGCCCCCCGGCAGCGGGTTCCGGACGGGGTGGGCTCGCGAGGCGAGCGAGGCGTGTGGCGGCGCCGGGAGGGTGGCGACCCGCGCCGACGTGGTACTCAGGTGGTCCGGAGCGTACTCAGGTGGTCCGGAGCGTCGTGGTGGTGACGAAGGTTTCGAGGGTCTTCCTGACCTCGTCCGGGAACGGGGTCTCGTCCAGGACCCGCCGGGCACGCCGCACACGATCGGTGATCATCTGCTCCACCTTGTCGGCGGCGCCCGTGGCCCGCAGGATCCCGCGGACCGTCTCGGCGCCTGCCTCGTCCAGGTCCGGGTCGCCGACCAGGGACCTCAGCACCCGCGCCTGCTCGGCGCCGGCGGCGTGGAGGGCGTGTGCCATCAGAGCGGTCGCCTTGCCCTCCCGCAGGTCGTCCAGGACCGACTTGCCGGTCTTGGACGGGTCGCCGAAGACGCCGAGGAGGTCGTCGCGCAATTGGAAGGCCTCGCCGATCGGAAGGGCGTAGGCGGTGAAGACGTCCAGCAGGGCCCGGTCCGCTCCGGCAAGGACCGCGCCGATGTGCAGCGGCCGCTCCACGGTGTACTTCGCCGTCTTGTAGCGGATCACGGCCAGCGACCGTTCGACGTCCTCGTCGGGCTTCCCGGTGGCCAGCAGGTCCAGGTACTGACCGATCATCACCTCGGTGCGCATGGCGTCCAGCAGCGGTCTGACGGCGACCAGTCGCTCGTGGTCGATGCCGCTGGAGTGCAGCAGCTCGTCCGACCACACCATGACCAGGTCGCCGAGCAGGATCGCGCTGTTGGTGCCGAACCGCTCGGCGGCCGTGGCGTCCGCACCCGTCTCCAGCGTCCGGTGGAGGGTCGGACGGCCACGCCGGGTGTCGGAGGCGTCCATGACGTCGTCGTGGATGAGGGTGAAGGCGTGGAAGAGTTCGAGCGAGGCCGCCGCGCCGATGACGGGCCCCGTGTCGCCGTATCCGCCCGCCGCGTGCCAGCCCACCATGCACAGGAGCGGCCGGATGCGCTTGCCGCCGGCGGTCAGGAAGCCGCGCAGATGCTCGATGAGCGAGACCAGGTGGGGTTGCCTGTCGCAGTTGGCGTCGAGGAAGGCGTTCAATCGCTCGTCGATCAGACCGCGCAGACGAACCGAGTCCAGGGCGTCGGCTCCCGGCTCGCGAAGGCTGGTGGTCGAGTTCATGTCGTTACTCCTGTTCGTCAAGACCATGTGGCCGCGTCCGCGAGGACGTGGCATGGGAGGGAAAGCGCCGAGAGGCATCACTTTCCGGCCGGGCGAAGGAGGGCCCCGGCAGTCGCCGGGCCGCACCGAGGGTGCGGGGCGCCGAGGGAGGGGCGAGGGGTGGGTGTGCGGGCCGCGCCGGATGGCATGCCCTCCGTACGTGCGGGTTCCCATGGTGGAGGGCATGCCGGGCAGGGGCGGGCCCGGTGCGGCACCCGCCGGTCCCCTGTCGGTCGAACGGAACGGGTTCAGCTCGCGGCGGACTGCGGCTCGCGTGCCGGCTGCCGACGGGTCGGCACCATCGTGAGCTGGTCGGGACGCAGGCTCATCCGCACGAGGGCGCGCGTGGGGCGGGTGCCCGGGGCGCGGTCCAGCTTCCAGTACTGGGCCACGGTGGCCACGATGACCTGGGCCTCGGTGAGGGCGAACGCGTCACCGATGCACTTGCGGTTCCCGGCGCCGAAGGGCAGGTAGGCGCCCTTGCGCGGAGTGGTCGACATGGTGAGCCACCGGTCCGGCTCGAAGCTGTCGGGGGCGTCGAAGTAGCGGGCGTCCCGGTTCAGCAGGAAGGGGCTGTACGACAGCTCGGTGCCGGCCGGCACGGGCAGCCCGCCGAGCGTGGTGTCGACAGCGGCACGACGGCTGAGCAGCCAGGCCGGCGGGTAGAGGCGCAGACCCTCGGCGACGACGTTGCGGGTGTACGGCAGCTTCTTCAGGTCCTCGGCCGTCACCGGGCGGCCGGCCAGCACCTCGTCGAGCTCCGCGTGCAACTCGGCGGCGACCTGCGGGTTCTCGTGCAGCAGGTGGAAGATCCACGACATCAGGACGGCGGTGGTCTCCGCGCCTCCGAGGAGCAGGGTGATGGACTGGTCGTGCAGCTCCTGGTCGGTGAAGCGGTGCCCCTCCTCGTCGACCTCCGTCATCATCGTGCGCAGCAGACCGCCGCCGTCGCCCGAGCGGCGGTAGCGGTCGATGGTCTCGTTCACCACCTGGTGCAGCTGCGCCTCCGCCCGCCTGTAGCGCTGGTTGCCGGGAGTGGGCAGGAAGGACAGCGCCGGCAGCGGGTTGAGCATGCGGAAGAACATGCCGTCGATCACGGTGTTCAGGGCCGTCGGGAGACCGTGGTGACCGCCCCGGCGCACCTCGCCCTCACCGGGCTCGGAGAAGAGGCAGCTCAGCGCCACGTCGGCGCTGAGGTTGCCCATCTGCATCAGGAGGTCGACGTTCTTGCCTTCCGGCCATTCATGAGCCGACGCGGCCGCCTGCTTCTGCATGATGCCGACGTACTCGGCGATGCGCGCGGGGTGGAAGGACGGCTGGATCAGGCGTCGCTGCTTGCGATGGACGAGGCCGTCGACCGTGACCAGCCCGTCTCCGAGGACCGTGCGCACGCGGTCCATCACGGGACCGCCCTTGACGAAGTCCTTGACCTTGTCGGTCAGCATCTCGTGGACCAGATCAGGGTGGCACGCGATGTACATGGGGGTCGGCCCCACCATGATCTTCACGAGATCGCCCTGCTCGGGCAGTGATCGGAGGAAGGTGAGCGGGTCGCCGCGCAGCTGATTCGCGTGCCCGAGCACGGGCAGGGCATTCGGTGCGCTGCCCTTCGTGTAGCTGCGGGTTTCCTGGCCTGTCACGGAACAAACCTCCATGCGGTTAGTACTGCAACGGTGCTTACCATGACGAGGCTTCAGCTCTTGGGCTGTGGCCTCGTCTCTTGTAGTGACTGATCCGGGCCTGGTGCTGGCGTCGGCGACGCCAGCGGGACCAGTGCAGGACGTGGGCGATGCTGTGGCGGACAGGCCGGTTGAGGCGGGTGACCAGGCGGCGGATTTCGGGGACGGTCAACGGTATAAGGTCTGGCGTTCGAGCGGGTCCAGCCCCTTTTCGAGCTGCTGGGCGCGCAGGACGGCGAGGTAGGCGTGGACGGCCATCGCGAGTGTGATGTGCCGATGCCATCCCGGGTAGCGGCGGACCTGGTAGTCGTCCAGGCCGCACTGGCCCTTGGCGCTCTGGAAGCACTCCTCGATCGCCCAGCGGGCACCCGCGACGGCGATCAGTTCGTTCAGGGTGGTCTCGGCGGGCGCGTAAGCGATGTAGTAGGCGACCTTCGTCGGGTCGGTGACGCCGCGGCGGGCGAGCACCCAGTGCCGCCGGTCCGGGCGGTGCCAGGGACGGACCTCGACGCGGGCCCAGTCGTAGACCCGCGGGCCGTGGGAGCCGTCGCCGCACGAGCGGCGCTTCCACTTCTGCCGCGACAGCCCCGCGACCAAGTCGTGGAGGCGGTGGTCCATGGCTCGGCGGGTGACCACGGTGTCGTGCCTGGTGGTGGCCACGACGTGGAAGACGTCGGCCTGTTCGAGCTCGGTGCGCCAGCCCTTGCTGTTGCCGTAGCCGGCGTCCGCGGTCACCCAGCGGAACGGGATCCCGTCGTCGATCGCCCGGCGGACCATCCGCCGGGCGAGCTGGTGCTTGGTCGCGAACTCGATCTCGTCGCCGATTCCTGCGGCCCGGCAGCGCTCGCGGTCGTCGGTCCAGGACTTCGGCAGGTAGAGCGCCCGGTCGATCAGGGTCCGACCGAGGCGTCCGGAGTAAGCGAGGAAGACGCCGACCTGGCAGTTCTCGGTGCGGCCCGCGGTGCCCGAGTACTGCCGCTGGACACCGGCCGACCGCACGCCCTTCTTCAGGAACCCGGTGTCGTCCACGATCAGCACGCCGCCGGGATCGGCCAGGTGCTCGACGACGTACTCGCGCACGTCGTCGAGCACCCCGTCCGCATCCCAGTCGATCCGGTTCAGCAGCCGCTGGATCCGGTCCGGCCCGCCGTGACCGGCCTCCTCGGCCACCGTCCAGCCGTTCTTCCGCTCCAACGGCGCCAGCAGACCCCGCATATACACCAGCGCAGACTCCCGCGACTCACTCCGCGCGAACCGGTGCGCAAACCGCTCGTGCAGCCGAGCCAGCCCATCCGACCAGTCACGAGCATCGATCTCGGATATGTCCCCACCCATAAACAGCCCAACGAGCGAACCCGGCGAACGTCATGGTAAGCACCGTTGCAGTATTAGTGGCGAACGTGTGGACCTGTCGGACTTTGCTTCGCCGCTGTCACTTCTCCAACTGGTCCCACCACCAGGCGATCTGTGGAATCGGCAGGGGCGCAGGGTCGGCGTCAGCCGGCTCGTCGGCCCACACCAGGCCGTAGCCACCGAAGTCCTGTTCTTCGCCGGTCTCCGGGTCGACAGGCGCGCAGTAACGGGTGGTGAAATCCGCCCAGATGATGTGCCCGCGAATCCAGTAGCCGATCTCGTGGACGTATCGCCGCAGTTCCGGGCGGGCGGTCGCGGAGACCTGGTCACGCAGATTCAGGTAAAGGGACATGATTCGGTCGCGCAGCGCGCGGACCTCGGCGACCGCTTCCTCGGGCGTGCACTGCCGGTCGCGCACCATGATGCTGATGACGTTCTGGTCGAACAATCCCTGGAGATTCTCCCGGTGAACGGAGATCAGGTCGTTGTCGAGACCGACGATGACGGATACGGCTTCGGAGGCGGCGCGCACGCGGGGATCGAGACGTTCGGCTGCGGTCAGTTCGTAGCCGCCGCCGATCGGAGTGAGTGCGGTCAGCCAGGGGCCGGCCACGTCGTTGCCACGCATGATCAGGTAGTCGCCCAGTTCGGGGAGTTCACCGAGGCTCTGGTTCGCACATTTCCACAGCACGCCGTCGAAGTAGCTGCAGAAACCCTGGCGCAGGTGTTCGAGCTGGCCCGGGGTCGACACGGTGGAGATGTGGTTCCAGAAGTCCTGGAAGGAGGAGAGGTACGCGTCTCCGGGCGGCACGACGGACTTGGGCGAGGCGAGGATGTGCTTGAGCCGGCTGACGTGGACCGTCAGCGGTGCGGGCTGGTCCAGCCCCGGGATCACGTCGAGGTCGTCGTCCCAGGCACCGCCCCAGTACATGACGTAGGTGATGATCTCGGCGCACCGGTCGAGGACGTACGGCATGCAGTGCGCGGTGTACGAACCCGCATTCATGCGCGGCAGCCAGTCACCCTCCTTGCGGAACCCTTGCCGGAACATCCAGGCGACGGCGCCGGCGTCTATTTCCTCCGGCTTGTCGTACACGGCGTCGGGCAAGGGGCAGAAAAACGGCGGAACGCCAAGTGTGCGGCGCACGGTTGTCATGCCAAAAATCCCTTCGGGCAGGACTGAGCGGCAGGAATGTCGCAGTAATGCTGAGGTGGCCCTCGGAATGAACCAGGAGCATTGGACGGCCTTGGGTGGTGGGGCTGTGTGCGACCCACTACGGACCCGAACGGCGCGGACTCGCGCCAAGGGGAATACGGGACATGCGAGTCCTCCTTGGTCGTCCGCCGGCGGCCCCGTCCGGAAGCCACCGAGTCCGTGACCGGACCTGATACACGGTCAGGGACACTGGTAGACGAACGATCAACGATCTCGTCGGCATACGGTCAACGCCCTGGTCAACACGGTCGCGCACCCCGGGCAGCGCCTGAGCCCAGCGTCCCGGCAGACAATCGATGGACAACGGGCCGGCAACAAGGCGCGGCCGTCAGCGGCGGCGGCGGGGAGCCCGCTCGCCTTCACCGCGCCTGGCGACCGGACCCGTGCTGATCCTGAACGTCAACCCGGTCGCCCCCAACCGGCGGCCAGGCGTTCCACCCGGACGCCGTCTACCGCGTCAGCGTCGGCACCGACGGCGACCACCGCTCCGACGTGGCGCATGGCTTCGTCCTCTCCCCGCCTGAGGACGGCCGCCAGAGCGTCACCGTCCTGCGGGCCACGGGCGAGCAGGCCCGCTCCCACGAGGCTCTCGGCCAGGAGCTCTTCATCGACGTGCCGGTGAACTTCAGCACCGAGACCACCGCGGCGCACTCCGGGCCTCCGGGCCGTACACGTTCTACCGCCCCCGGGGCCCGGGGAGGACCGCGGGTGCCGTGCTCGGCTTCCGCTATCAGTCACTCAAGGGCGGCCCGAGCAAGCAGCCCCCGGGGCGGCGACCGGCCCCGAGGGGCGCGGCGCGGCCCCGGGGGCTGCGTGCGATTCAAGGATGGAAGGACTTCGTGGAGCAGGTGTCACATGGCGACGGCCTTCACCGCGTCGGGGGACTTCTCCCGGACACCGGGACGGTACAGCGCGAAGGTCACGACGAGCCCGACGGCCGCGAGGCCGGCCGCCCACCAGTACGCGGTGGAGTAGCCGTGCAACGCCGCCCCGGCGATCACCTCGGGCGTGGCCTGCCGGCTGCTGAGATAGCTGCCCGCGGCGGTCGCCGCGAGCGTGTTGAGAACGGCGATCCCCAACGAACCACCGATCTGCTGCGAGGTGTTGACCGCCGCGGAGGCCACCCCGGCGTCATCCTCGTGAACCCGGTAGGTGGCCAGGTCGATCGCCGGCGCGTAGACCAGGCCGAGACCGAGGCCCAGGACGAGCAGCGGCGGCAGGATGCCTCCCGTGTAGGTGCTGTCCAGATCCAGGCGGGTGAACCAGACCATGCCCACGCCCAGCAGCGCCATCCCGAGGGGAATCACGGTCTTCGGCCCCACCCGGGGCATCAGGACCCCCACGGCCAGAGCGGAGGCAACGACCAGTGCGGCGGGGATGGGCAGGAAGGCGAGCCCCGCCTCGATCGGTGTGTACTTGAGCGTCTGCTGCATGTAGTAGGCGAGGAACAACGCGACCGCGTACATGCCTCCGGTGGCGACCAGAATGGCGATCTGGGAGGCGCCTCGATCCCTGTCGAGGAGGATGCGCAGGGGCAGCAGCGGCCCGGCCGTCGTCGACTGCCAGTACGCGAAGAGGGCGATCAGGGCGAGGCCTCCGACCAGCAGACCCCAGCTGGCGGGAGAACTCCACCCGCGCGACTCGGCGTTGGAGAACCCGTAGACCAGGCCGAACAGCCCCAGGGTGACGAGTACCGCACCGGGGACGTCGAGCTTGGGGCGCTGCTCCGACCGCGGCTGACGCTCGATCAGCAGCAGACCGCCCAGGAGCGCCACCGCCGCGAACGCCAGGTTGATGTAGAGGGTCCAACGCCAGTTGAGGTACTCGGTCAGCAGGCCGCCGAGCAGGTTGCCGAGCGCGCCGCCGGCGCCCGCGATGGCACCGAAGATCGCGAAGGCCCGGCCCCGCTCCTTGACGTCGGTGAAGATGGTCGTCAGTAGGGAGAGGGCCGCCGGGGCCAGCAGGGCACCCGAGATGCCCTGGATCGCCCTGGCCAGCACCAGGAGTTCGAAGCTGCCGGCGGCTCCGCCGAGCGCCGAGGCGGCGGCGAATCCGATGACACCCGCGAGAAAGGCCTGCTTGCGGCCGAAGAGATCGGCGACACGCCCGCCGATCAGCAGCAAGCTGCCGAAGGTGAGTGCGTAGGCGGTGACGACCCACTGCCTGTCGTTGTCGGAGAAGCCCAGGTCGGCCTGGGCGGACGGCAGCGCGATGTTCACGATGGTGGCGTCCAACATGATCATCAACTGGGCCAGGCCGATCACGGCCAGCGCCCACCACCGCAGCGAGGACCGCGGGGACGGGGGGCCTGATTCGGGCGGGATGCCGGTGAGCTCAGTGGTGGATGCCGACATGGCGGTGCCACTCCGTTCGAAATAGATTGACTAACTGGATGGTTAATATCCGAGGCAAGGCTGCCCGAGATCCGATGGTCCGTCAACAGCCTTTCAGGCAAAGAGCGGTGGCCGGATCCGACGGAGGTCCGCGAGGGTCACTCCGCGAGTCGGATCCGGATGCCCACCGCGCGGTACCCGGATCCCTTCAGTCGGCTGCCCAGCAAGCCGACCCGCGCGACGAGGCCGTACTTGCGCTTCATCAGGTCGAGGTAGTGGAAGGTGTCCCGGTCGGCGGGCAACTCGGCGACACCGGGCACGGATTCCCCCTTCGGGACTCCCCGCCAGTTGCAGGGGGCGACGGTCACCCGGCCGCTGTTGCGGATCCGTTTGACCTTGCCGGCGTCGGCCGCGCTCCACACGGCCAGGCAGTCCCCGTCCCCCATCACCCACACCGGAGTGGGCACGGCCCGCCCATCCCGGCGGAACGTCGTGAGAAGTACGTACCTGGATGCCGCCAGTCGTTCAACCGAACTGCCCGGCAAGGATGCTGAGGCGGATGGTGAGGTGGTCACCGCGATAGCGTAACTGGTTAGTTAATTCACACTGTCGCCGCGAACCGACGTGGCGCCCGTCCCCAAGACGAGGAGTGCTGCGTGCTGACCTTCGCCTCGGCCGTGCTCGCCGGATTCGCCCTGGGCACCCCGGCCGTACCCTTCGGCCTCTCCTCCCTCCCCCCGCCCGTCGCGCTCGTCGCCGTACTCCTCGGCGCGGCCGGATGCCTGCTGTCCGCAGTCTTCGCGGCCGGGTGGCTGCGTACCCGCTGGCTGCTCCGGCGCTCGAAGCGGCGGCCCGTCACCGCCGGGCCGCCGCCCGAGAACCGCCGCAACCGCCGCAACCGCCTTGACGGACCCACCGGCCGACGGGCCCGGCGCCTGGTGAACCGGTACGGCGTGATCGGCTTCGGCATCATCGGGCCTGCGCTCTTCGGCACCTGGGGATCGGCCATGCTCGGCACGGCGCTGGGCCTGCCCCGGTGGCGGCTGATCGGCTGGCTGATGGCCGGTGTCACCCTGTGGTGCACCGTCATGCTGCTCGCCTCCGAGGCAGTGATCGACGCCTTCGGACTGCGGTGACGACACACGCCGCGTACCGGTCCCCTGATCACGAGGAGCACGTCGCCGCGACCCCCGGCCTGCCCCGTCGTGGGCCTGCGCATCGCGCCGACCGTCGGCCCGGTCATCGTCGGGCGGTGGCAACTCACCGTTCCGGCGAGGCACTTCTCGCCCTCACCGGTTCACCCGGAGCAAGACCACCGACGGGATTCCCGAACGAATCGCCTCGTGTCTCAAACGAACCCACCGTGGTTACAGCGGCGAACGCGCTCACCCGGCGAGGGCACCGGGTCCTACGCCCCGGAAAGATCCAGTAGGCGCTGTTAGCATGACTCCCATGTCCCGAGCCGAGGCCACGAAGGCGCGCATCCTCCACGCAGCAACCCAGGAGTTCGCGGCGTACGGGATCGCCGGAGCCCGCGTCGACCGGATCGCCAAGGTCGCCTCGGCGAACAAGAACCTCATCTACGTCTACTTCTGCAACAAGGACGGGCTCTTCGACGCCGTCTTCGACGCACACCTCGGGCGCGGCCTCGACATGGTGCCCTTCACGCCTGACGACCTGCCGGGCTACGCCGGGCGGCTGTTCGACTTCTACCAGAAGCACCCCGAGGTGCTCCGCCTGGCGACCTGGCACCGGCTGGAACGCGGCACTGCCGTGGGACGGGACCCTGCCGTCGCAAAGCAGACCCACGACGACAAGCTCGCCTCCTTGGAAGCGGCTCGGAAGGGCGGAGTGGGCACACCGGGCTTCGCCCCGGCCACACTTCTCACCCTCGTCCTGGCCATCGCCTCGGCCTGGAGCCCGACGAATGCCGCGAGCATGCCGGCTTCGACTGTCCTGACGTCGGACCCGGAGGACTGCCGGAACGCGATCATGGAGGCCGTGCGGCGCCTCCTGTGAGGGGCGGCGTGCATCCCTCGCCTCCGCCACGTACCGCGGTGACCGCACACGTTCGCCGGGTTGCCGGGTCACGCGGCGGGGATGGGTCGGGATGCGCGCACCTGACCGTCCTGGAGACCGCGAACTGGATGGGCCATCAGAACCGTTCGCCGGTGACGGCCGACCACGTCGCGGTCCTCCTGGTGGGACTGACGCCGGTTCCGGCGGGAGCTCCCCGGCCGGCGCGGCGGACGGCGGCACGCGGACAGGACGGGGCCGGGCCCAGGAAGGGTGGGGATGGAGCGTGGGCGGGTGGGGCCGGAGCCCGGCGATCAGGCCAGCACCGCCCGCAGCCGGCGCTCCGGATCCGACGTCTCAAGGAGGACCTCCACCGAAGCCCCGTCCAGCGGGAGCGAGCAGAGCAGGGACCGCTCCGCGGCCGACGTGCCCGAGGGGCCGACGACGAGCACCAACCGGTCCTCCGTCACCACGGCGCTCTCGACCCCGAACCCGTCATCGCGGGGCGAGAGGCGGACACCGAGCCTGCGGAGGACAGGCCGCAGGTCCAGGGAGGTCCACCGGTTCCTGTCCCGGGCGTAGCGCAGGACCCTGCCCCGGGACGTGACGGCGGTGATGCCCTGCGCCGTGATCCGGGGCGGGCCGGCCAGGTGGTCGTAGACGCAGCGGACGAAGGACCACGACCGGTCAGCCGGGGCGGCGGCACACACCAGCGTGTCCAGGCCCCAGTCCCCGTGCTCCGTCGTCGCGCACCAGAGGCCGCCGGCCCCGGCCGCGGTCAGGAAGACGCCGTCGCGCGGATCCACCAGCAGACGGGCGAACAGGCCGCGGGGACCGGCTGACGGACGGCGCCACCCGGCGGGGCCCGTCTCGTGCCAGCCGCCGGTGGCCGTCGGGGTGAGCAGCACTGGGTCCCAGCGTTCGCCGTCGGCGTTCCGGCTCCGCAGCCTGCCGCCGTAGAGTGCCAGCGGCTCCTCCGGAGTGCTGGTGGCACCTCTGATCAAGTACCCCTCGGGAACAGGGACCTCCTCCCAGGCCGTCGCGCGCCAGGGCAGCCGGCGGAGGGTTTGCGGCTCGCCGGACGAACCCAGCACCGTCACGGTCGTTCCGTCCCTGAGCACCTGGTACTGCCCCGGGTCGTACCGACCGGGGGACGCGGGCGGCACGGCGGCGAACTCCTCACCCACGTGTGCCACGTCGTGCACGGGGCCTTCGCCGTCGGCGGCGTGGCCGATCACCGAGACGCCGCGCTCGTGGCGGACGACTTGTGCCCGTCCCAGCCTCAGTTCTCGGATCTGCGCGCCCGGCAGCCGTGACCACGGCCCCAGCTCACCCGCCCGCAGTTCGGCGACCAGCAGGTCGTCCCCCTCCCGCAGCCCGACCACCAGGCCCGCGCCGCGCACCGCCTCCGTCACCCGGACACCCCCTGTTCCCGTCCTCCGACGATGACATCGCATGATCGCACGGGGCGATACCCCGGCGGTCGAGCGGGGGCGGGAGAAGCCCGGCCGACGGCACGCGGTCGGGGCCTCACCTGCTGTCGCGAGGCGCGTCCGGACGCCTGCGCCCGGCCAAGGGTGGCGACTCCGGCGTGGCCTGCCGGCGCCGCGCGGTCGCAGCGCGTGGCTGAGACCGTGGCACCGCCATGGGGGCGGCGCGGGCTGTTGCGGCGCTTGGCGGAGGGGAGGGCAGGCACCGGGATGCCCCTGTTCTTCTCCCCGCCCTCGAAGCATTCCACGGCCTGAAGCCGGATCCGCTCCCGCGCGGCCCTCTCGGCGTCGGTCAAACCGCCGCCCTGCGCAGACCTCCCAGCACAGGGCTACCGACAGCATCTGCCGGCTGTCGGGCAAACGGCGCCGACTCCACCCCACCAAGTTGATCACTTGTCACTCTCCGCGCCGCCGCTTGTAGTACGCGTACGTCAAAGCCAGGAGAAGCGGGCCCCACAGAGTCAGCGGCAGTGCGGCCGTTGCGGCGAGGGCCTTCCACCAGCCGTTGGAGTACCCGACCATGTGGAACCCGTCGACGTTGAGGAAGCCGAACGGCAGCTGGCACCACAGTGCCGTCAGCCCCAGAGCGCCCAAGGCGGCCGGGATGATCGCCGCGAGCGGCGCAACGCGTCGGCCGCCGATGAACGGGATCCAGGAAGGAACCACTTCGCCCCATCCGGCCACCAGGCCGAAGGACATGTAGGCGAGCCCCTCGGAGAGAAGACTCAGCCCGAAGACGTAGAGGATCACCCACCAGTGCCACGTCTTGTGGACGGCGTAGACCTGGCCCATCTCGTAGTTGAATGCGAACGGTAGGCGCCAGATGCACGATGGCAGGACGACCAGGGGTATGACCCGGGCCATGCGGATGGCCCACGGGGGGACCGGTCGTGCGGTGTCACCGACCGTCGGGGACGGATGAAACGTCTTGAATCGCATGGGCCGATCTTCCTTGCCGGGCCGGCGCCGGGGATCGCCCTGAAGCACTGTCCGATGGTCACCCCCGGGAGTGGCATCGAGTCCTCCGACGGGAGGATGGCCACGGCTCCGGGCGGGTTTCGAGGGCAGGGATGGCCTGCTATCAGCCGGCCGGACGGCTGCTTCGCCGGCACCTGCCTTGCCCTGGAGGACTGACCGACATCACGCTTTTAGTACTGCAACGGTGCTTAGCATGACGGGGCTTCAGCCGTCGGGCTGTGGCCTCGTCGCTTGTAGTGGCTGGTCCGGGCCTGGTGCTGGCGTCG
>NZ_JBVITE010000058.1:0-56680 GCF_055575155.1 Kitasatospora sp. NPDC034533 | reverse complement strand
CGCGATCTGGCACAACGACCAGACCGGGCAGCCCGTCATGCGTTCCCTCACCGCGTACGACCACTGAACCCCTTGGCATCAATCATCTAGGGGGTGAGGACGATCTTGCCGAAGACGTCGCCCTCGGCGAGCCGGGCGAAGCCCTCCCGCGCCTCGGCCAGCGGCAGCACCGAGTCGATCACCGGCCGGACGCCGGTGTTGGCGCAGAACGCGAGCAGCCCGGCCAGCTCCTCCTTGGTGCCCATGGTCGAGCCGACCACCTTGAGCTCCAGGAAGAAGATCCGGTTCAGCTCGGCGGCGGCGGGGTTGGGGCCGGAGGTGGCCCCGGAGATGACGACGGTGCCGCCCGGGCGCAGCGACTTCACCGAATGCGACCAGGTCGCGGCGCCGACCGTCTCCAGCACCGCGTCCACCCGCTCGGGCAGCCGGGCGCCGCTCTCGAAGGCCGCGTCGGCCCCGAGCTCCACTGCCCGGGCGCGCTTGGCCTCGTCCCGGCCGGTGACCCAGACCCGCAGGCCGGCCGCCTTGCCGAGGACGATCAGGGCGGTCGCCACCCCGCCGCCCGCCCCCTGCACCAGCACGGTGTCGCCGGGCTTGACCCCGGCGTTGGTGAACAGCATCCGGTAGGCCGTCAGCCAGGCGGTGGGCAGGCAGGCGGCCTGCTCGAAGCTCAGCCCGGCGGGCTTGGGCAGCAGGTTCCAGGTGGGCACCGCGACCCGCTGGGCGAAGGTGCCCTGGTAGCGCTCGGTCAGGATGGAGCGCGGCTCGTCCGGGCCGACGCCGTGGCCGCTCTGGCCGATCACCGAGTGGAGGACCACCTCGTTGCCGTGCTCGTCGACGCCGGCGGCGTCGCACCCGAGGATCATCGGCAGCTTCCCGGCGGGCAGGCCGACCCCGCGCAGCGACCACAGGTCGTGGTGGTTGAGGCTGGCGGCCCGGACGGTGACCACGCTCCAGCCGGGACGGGCCTGGGGCTCGGGGAGGTCACCCAGTTCCAGCCCGCTCAGCGGGTCGTCGGCGTCGATACGTGCGGCGTAGGCAGCGAACATGCCACCGGACGATAGCCGCGACGGCCGGGGCCGGGAACCACGCGGAGGTGTGACGCGTGTCCCGGCCCCGGGCCGTTTGACGACGGTGCGGTCGGATCGTCAGATCCGCGCCACGCCCTCCGCGCGGGCGGCCTCGGCGACGGCCTTGGTGACCGCCGGCGCGACCCGCTCGTCGAACGGCGAGGGGATGACCTTCTGCGGCGTCAGCTCGTCGGCCACCACGCCGGCCAGCGCCTTGGCGGCGGCCAGCTTCATGCCCTCGGTGATCCGGGAGGCGCGGACCTGGAGGGCGCCCGCGAAGATGCCCGGGAAGGCCAGCACGTTGTTGATCTGGTTCGGGAAGTCGCTGCGGCCGGTGGCGACCACCGCGGCGTACCTGTGCGCGACCTCGGGGTGGATCTCCGGGGTGGGGTTGGCCATCGCGAAGATGAACGCGCCCTCGGCCATGGTCGCCACGGCCTCCTCCGGCACGGTGCCGCCGGAGACGCCGATGAACACGTCGGCGCCGGCCAGCGCGTCGGCCAGCGTGCCCCTGAGGCCCGAGCGGTTGGTCAGCGCGGCGATCTCGGCCTTGACGTCGGTCAGGTCGCCTCGGCCCTCGTGCACCACGCCCTTGCGGTCGCAGACGGCCACGTCGCCGATGCCGGCCGCGACCAGCATCTTGGCGATCGCGATGCCGGCCGCGCCGGCGCCGGAGATGACGGCCCGCAGCGAGCCGATCTCACGGCCCGTCACCTTGGCCGCGTTCCACAGGGCGGCGGTGGAGACGATCGCGGTGCCGTGCTGGTCGTCGTGGAACACCGGGATGTCCAGGGCCTCCTGGAGCCGGCGCTCGATCTCGAAGCACCGGGGGGCGGAGATGTCCTCCAGGTTGACGCCGCCGAAGGAGGGGGCCAGCCGGACCACGGTCTCGACGATCTCGTCGACCCCGGTGCAGGCGAGCGCGATCGGCACCGCGTCCACGCCGCCGAACTGCTTGAACAGGATGGCCTTGCCCTCCATGACGGGCAGCGAGGCCTGCGGGCCGATGTCGCCGAGGCCCAGCACCGCGGTGCCGTCGGTGACCACCGCGACGGTGTTGGACTTCCAGGTGTAGTCGTCGACCAGCTCCGGCCGCTCGGCGATGGCGGTGCAGACCCTGGCGACACCGGGGGTGTAGGCGAGGGACAGGTCGTCCGCGTCGCGCACCGGGACGGTCGCCCGGATCTCCATCTTGCCGCCGCGGTGGAGCGCGAAAACCGCGTCGACCGGATCGTCGGTGTCCTGGGTGCTGCTGATGATCTCCGCTGCCACGATGACCTCTTCGTCAGTGTTCTGGCGAGGGCACGCGACCGACGGACGGGCGACCCCGTCCGGAAACCGGAAACCGGGTACGCCGAAGCGGACCCGGGACGAGGGTCGGGGCGCAGCCGTCGGGCGGCGCCCTCGAATGAGGGTGTTATGGGGTCTGGTGTTGTCCGTGTTGTGCTTCCCGCCCGAGCGTAGGCCGGACGACGGCATCGCACCTATGCCTTTTCGTCCTCGTCACGTACGGTTCATCGCCGCGCTGTCGCGTCACAGGGGCCCGGTGTCGGAAGCACCGGGCTCCGGCGGCGGCGACGGCATGAGCGCACGCGCACCCGCGGGAGTGAACACAGATCCGAAGGGGAGTCGGGCGCCCGCGGATACGGAGCCACGTGAGACTTCCGTTCCTGAGCACCCCGAGCCTGTCGGGGCTCGTCGGTCTGGTTCGAGCGTTCGGGGGTCACCCGGTGACGATTCTGACACACCGGCGGCCGGGCCCGGGAGGGCGGGACGGAACGGCCCGGTCCGCATACCTATGCGTGCCGTGACAGGGCCACGGTATGAGTCCGAATAGCGGACAGCACAACCCCTCGTTATCCGATTTTGATCTGGATGAGGGCCACCTGGGTGTCATCAGATGGCAGGATTCCCCCCATCTCCGATCGAGTCGGCCCATGGTCAGACGGTTCGGTCGACGTCCACCTCGGCGGAGGGTGGCGGAAGCAGTACCTGGTAAAACCCCGGACGGCCTCCCACGCGCCCGGGCAACCGCACGACCCGGCCTGCACGTACGACGACGTACGGCGACACGCACGTACCGAACCGTCCGGTTCGCCGTTTCCGGTGCGCCGCTCCCGCGGCGCGCTCCGCCCGACCTCTCCCCCAGGATGGAGATCCCCCTCATGAGCGCCCGTACCCAGCGCAACCGACTCCTCGCGGCCGGCCTGGTCGCCGCCTTGGTCTCCCTCGTGCTGACCGGCTGCGGCAGCAGCGGCAAGAGCGACGGCGGCGGCGCCCCCAACGCCTCCGCGACCGTCAACGAGGTCAAGGCCGATCCCAAGCTCGCCTCGCTCGTCCCGGACGACATCAAGGCGGCCGGCAAGCTCCTGGTCGGCGCGGACGCCTCGTACGCGCCGGACGAGTTCAAGGACGACAGCGGCAAGGTCATCGGCATGGACGTCGACCTGGCCAACGCCATCGCCGCCAAGCTCGGCCTCAAGGCCGAGGTCCAGGACTCCGGCTTCACCGCGATCCTCCCCGGCATCCAGTCGAACAAGTTCCAGCTCGGCATGTCCTCCTTCACGGACAAGAAGGAGCGCGAGGAAGTCGTCGACATGGTCACCTACTTCAACTCCGGCAGCGCCGTCGCGGTGAAGAAGGGCAACCCGGAGAAGATCGACCCGAAGGACCTCTGCGGCAAGAAGGTCGCCGTCCAGACCGGCACCACCCAGGCCGACGAGATCAACGACACCCGGGACCCGGACTGCGTCAAGGCCGGCAAGCCGGGCATCCAGAACGGGGGCGACAAGTTCGACCTCCAGACGGACGTCACCAACGCGGTGGTCTCCGGCCGCGACCAGGCGATGATGGCCGACTCCCAGGTCGTCGACTACGCCGTCAAGCAGTCCGGCGGCCAGCTGGAGAAGATCGGCGAGACCTACGGCGTGGCCCCCTACGGCGTCGCCCTGGCCAAGGGCTCCAAGCTCACCCCCGCCATCCAGGGCGCCGTCCAGTCGCTGATCGACGACGGCACCTACAAGCAGATCCTCACCAAGTGGGGCGTCGAGGCCGGCGCCATCGACAAGTCGGTGGTCAACAGCGTCTCCGCCGGCCACTGACCCTCGTACGCTCCACCTTCTCCCCCGAGGCCACACCGTGAACTCTTTGGACAAGGGGACGGCGGAGAGGGGACGGCCTGACACCATCAAGGCCGTCCCCGTCCGCCACCCCGGACGCTGGGCGGGCGCCGTCGTCATCGCCCTGCTCGCGGCGATGCTGCTGAGCGCCCTCTTCACCAACCCCGCTTTCAAGTGGGACATCGTCGGTCAGTACCTGTTCCACGCCAGCATCATGCACGGCCTGCTGGTGACGCTGGAGCTGACCGCGCTCGCCATGCTCATGGGCGTGGTCGGCGGCATCGTCCTCGCGGTGATGCGCCTGTCCCCCAACCCGCTGCTGGCCGGCGTCGCCTGGGTCTACATCTGGGTCTTCCGCGGCACCCCGGTGCTGGTGCAGCTGGTGTTCTGGAACTTCCTCGGCCTGATCTGGGCCAAGCTGTCGATCGGCGTCCCGTGGGGGCCGGAGTTCTGGTCCGAGCAGACCAACGTCCTGATCCCGACCTTCGTCGCCGCGCTGCTGGGCCTCGGCCTCAACGAGGCCGCCTACATGGCGGAGATCGTCCGCGGCGGCATCCAGTCGGTGGACGAGGGCCAGGCCGAGGCCGCCCACGCGCTCGGCATGAGCCGGTTCCAGGCCATGCGCCGGATCGTCCTGCCGCAGGCCATGCGGGTGATCATCCCGCCGACCGGCAACGAGACCATCTCGATGCTCAAGACCACCTCGCTGGTCTCGGTGATCTCCCTGGAGGAGATCTTCCGGGCCGGCCAGGTGATCTACTCCCGCAACTACCAGAACATCCCGCTGCTGATCGTGGTCAGCCTCTGGTACCTCTTCTTCACCTCCGTGCTGACCATCGGTCAGTACTACCTGGAGCGCTACTACGCCCGGGGTTCCAACCGCACCCTCCCGCCCACCCCGTTGCAGCGGCTCCGGGGCCTGTTCGCCGGGAAGCCCGCCCCCAGGACGACCCCCGACGTCGTCCCCGGGCTCGACGGAGGTGGTCCCGCATGACCGACCTGACCAAGTCCCCCGCCGGCGCCGCGTCCGGCGAGCCCATGGTCCGTGCCGAGAACGTGCACAAGTCCTACGGGCTGACCGAGGTGCTCAAGGGCATCGACCTGGAGGTCAGGCAGCGCGAGGTGTTCTGCCTGATCGGCCCGTCCGGCTCCGGCAAGTCGACCTTCCTGCGGTGCATCAACCACCTGGAGAAGATCAACGCCGGCCGCCTCTGGGTGGACGGCGAGCTGGTCGGCTACCAGCAGCGGGGCGACCGGCTGTACGAGCTCAAGGACCGCGAGGTCGCCGTCAAGCGGCGCGACATCGGCATGGTCTTCCAGCGCTTCAACCTGTTCCCGCACATGACCGCCATCGAGAACGTGATGGAGGCGCCGGTCCAGGTCAAGGGCGAGAGCAAGGCCGAGGCCCGCGAGCACGGCATGGCGCTGCTCCGGCGGGTGGGCCTTGCCGACAAGGCGGGGAACTACCCCTCGCAGCTCTCCGGCGGCCAGCAGCAGCGCGTGGCGATCGCCCGCGCGCTGGCCATGAAGCCCAAGCTGATGCTCTTCGACGAGCCCACCTCCGCGCTGGACCCGGAGCTGGTCGGCGACGTCCTCGACGTCATGCGCGGCCTCGCCGAGGAGGGCATGACCATGGTGGTCGTCACCCACGAGATGGGCTTCGCCCGCGAGGTCGGCGACGCCCTGGTGTTCATGGACGGCGGCGTGGTGGTCGAGTCCGGCACCCCCCGCGAGGTGCTCACCAACCCCCAGCACGAGCGCACCAGGGCCTTCCTGTCCAAGGTGCTCTGAGAACCCACCGTCGGCGCCCGGCAGGCCGGACCTGCCGGGCCCGACGTTTTCTCCGCCCGGGTAATAGGCTGGAGGCTGCCAGCCCGTTACCGAACCTGGAAGGACCCCTGTGGAGCTCGCCGCGTACGCCGATCTCGCCGTTCGGCTGGTGAACACCGAGGAGCCCGAGCGCGGCACCGACTCGCTGACCTCCGTGGAGGCGGTGCGCGGACTGTTCTCCGACTCCGCGCGCGCCGCCGCGCTGGCCGACGAGTCCGACCTGCCCCGGCTGCGGGCGGTGCGCACCAGGCTGCGCGGGGTCTTCGAGGCCGCCGCCGAGGGGGACGAGATCCGCGGCGTCGACCTGCTGAACAGCCTGCTGATGGAGTACCCGGTCAGCCCGCTGATCTCCGGGCACGACTACCTGGACGACGCCGGGCGGCCCCGCTGGCACCTGCACCTGGCCGACAACTCCGCCACCGCCACCGCGCACTTCAGCGCGGTCGCCTGCATGGGGCTGGCCGTCCACCTGACCGAACTCGGCGCCGACCGGCTCGGCATCTGCCAGGCCGCGCCCTGCCGCAACGCCTACCTGGACACCTCGACCAACCGCTCCCGGCGCTACTGCTCGGACCGCTGCGCGACCCGCGCCAACGTCGCCGCCTACCGGGCCCGCAAGCGCCAGGAGGCCCAGGCCGCGGCCGGCGCCTAGGGTCGCCCGTCGGCCCCGTCGACCCAGGCCCCGAGCCGGCGGGCCAGGCCCGGCACCCGGGCCAGCCACGGGGTGAGCAGCAGCCGCTCCAGCCGGCGGCCCGGCGCCAGCCACGCCGGGCTCGGACGCAGCCGCAGCAGCACCCGGCCGAGCACCAGCTCGTCCGGGACGGCACCGTAGCTGCGGCTGTCGCTGTCCACCGGGCGGTTGTCGGACAGCAGCCACCAGCCCTTGGCCCGGCGCTCCGCGGCCCGCTTCACCACCAGCAGGTCCTGCTGGAAGGGGTGCCGGAAGACCACCACCGCGCCCGGCCGGATCGGCGCGCCGTAGCGGACCAGCAGCTGGTCGCCCTCGCGCAGGGTCGGCACCATCGACGGCCCCGCCACGTCGACCAGCCCGAACGGCAGCACGCCGCCCGGCGCGCCGTCCTCCGGTCGCGTGCTCCGCGCCACGACTGCTCCTCCCGATCGGCCCGCACCCAGTCTGCCGTACGGACCGTCATCCGTTCGATGTCCGAATTCGCACGGTTGGGGGTCCGTCTTTCGCCCTAGGCCCACCGCCCGGCCGCGAAACCGGGAAGGCGGAAGGGTAATCTCGGGCGCGGGAAGACGATCCAAGGAAGGACTCCCATGTTCTCTCGTCTGTTTGCACCGCGCGCCACCGCCCACGCCCACTGCGACCTGCCCTGCGGCGTCTACGACCCGGCCCAGGCCAAGCTGGAGGCCGAGTCGGTCAAGGCCACCCAGGAGAAGTACCAGGCCAACGAGGACCCGCACTTCCGCGCCCGCGCCATCATCATCAAGGAGCAGCGCGCCGAGGCCGTCAAGCACCACATCTCGGTGCTGTGGAGCGACTACTTCAAGGCCCCGCACTTCGAGAAGTACCCGCAGCTGCACCAGCTGATCAACGACACCCTGAAGGCCGCCTCGGCCGCCAAGGCGTCCACCGACCCGGCCACCGGCCAGGCCCTGCTGGACCTGATCGCCGAGGTCGACAAGATCTTCTGGGAGACCAAGCAGGCCTGAGCCTGACGCGTCGCCACCCGGCCGCCCCCGTCCGCACCGTCGGACGGGGGCGGTCGTGCGTTCACGTCCGACCCGGCCCCGGTAAGGGTCCCTGACCCCGAGCGGCTGTTATGCTGCCAGGGCGTCCGAGGGGGAAGTCCGGTGCGAATCCGGCGCTGACCCGCAACGGTGAGCCTGGCCCGTACCAGCCCGGACGGCCGCGCCAGCCCGATCGCCCCCGGTCGCTCGACCTCCCGAC
Organism: Kitasatospora sp. NPDC034533; assembly: GCF_055575155.1. Lineage (NCBI taxonomy): Bacteria > Bacillati > Actinomycetota > Actinomycetes > Kitasatosporales > Streptomycetaceae > Kitasatospora > Kitasatospora sp. NPDC034533. The sequence continues at coordinate 48,746 of NZ_JBVITE010000058.1, read as the reverse complement.
AACTCGCCGCGGACTGCGAGGGGAACGGCGCACCGGCACCCGCGCGGCCCGCGCCCGCCCCGGCGCACCCACGGCCCGAGGCAAGGCGCCACCCGTGAACCGCGCACCCGCCGACCGTGCAGCCGGCCCGCCCGCTCGCCGAATACCCGTCGCCCCGCTCGCCGCCGCCCTCGCCGCGGCGCTGCTGCTCTCGCTGGTCTGCGGGGTCGCCCTCGGCTCCTCCGGGATCGGCCCGGCCCGCGTCCTGCGGCTGCTCGGCGCCGGGCTGACCGGCGGCCGGCTGGACGCGGACGAGGCCGCCGCCTACGCGATCGTCTGGGAGATCCGGCTGCCGCGCACCGTCCTGGCCGCCGTGGTCGGTGCCGGGCTGGCCGCCTGCGGGACGGCCGTCCAGGCCCTGGTGCGCAACTCCCTGGCCGACCCCTTCGTGCTCGGCATCTCCTCCGGCGCTGCCGTCGGCGCCAACGCCGTCCTGCTGTTCGGCGCCTTCGCCTCGCTCGGCGTCTGGGCGATCTCCGCCTCCGCCTTCGGCTCCGCGTTCGCCGCCATGACCCTGGTCTACCTCGCCGCCCGCACCGCGTACGGGCTCACCCCGCTGCGCCTGGTGCTCACCGGCACCGCCCTGTCCTACGGCTTCTCCGCCACCACCACGCTGATGGTCTTCGCCGCCGACCGCGGCGAGGCCGCCCGGGACGCCATGATGTGGCTGCTCGGCAGCCTCGGCGGCGCCACCTGGGGCTCGGTGCCGATCGCCGCCGCCACCGTGCTGGCCGGCCTCACCCACCTGGGCTGCGCCGCCGGCCGGCTGGACGCGCTCGCCATGGGCGACGAGACCTCCGCCTCGCTCGGCGTGGACCCGGACCGGCTGCGCCGCGAACTGTTCGTGGTGACCGCCGCCGTCACCGGCACCGTGGTCGCGGTCAGCGGGGCGATCGGCTTCGTCGGGCTGCTGATGCCGCACCTGGCGCGGATGCTGGTCGGCGCCGGGCACCGCCGGGTGCTGGTGGTCGCGCCGCTCGCCGGGGCCCTGCTGCTGGTCTGGGTGGACATCGCCTCGCGCACCCTGCTGGCGCCCGCCGAACTGCCCGTCGGGGTGTTCACCGCGGTGCTCGGCGTGCCCGCCTTCCTGCTGATGATGCGCCGCCGCGGCCAGGCCTTCGGAGCCGCCCGATGACCGGGACGAACGCCATCACCGGGGCCCAGGACCTCACCGTCGACGCCGTCTCGGTGGAACTGGCCGGCACCCGGCTGGTCCACGAGGTGAGCCTGGCCGCCTCCGCCGGACAGGTGGTCGGACTGGTCGGGCCGAACGGCAGCGGCAAGTCGACCCTGCTGCGCTGCGTCTACCGGGTGCTCAGGCCGGCCGGCGGCGTGGTCCGGCTGGCCGGTGACGACCTGCACGCGCTCACCGCCCGCGAGACGGCCCGGCGGGTGGCCGCGCTCACCCAGGAGCACTCCGCCGAGTTCGACTTCACGGTCGCCGAGGTGGTCGCCATGGGCCGGCTGCCGCACCGCCGCGGCTTCGGCGCCCCGGCCGACGGGGACGAGGAGCGCTGCGCCGAGGCGCTGCGCAAGGTCCGGGCCGGGCACCTCGCCGAACGGGGCTTCCTGAGCCTGTCCGGCGGCGAGAAGCAGCGGGTGCTGTTCGCCCGGGCGCTGGTCCAGGAGCCGCGGCTGCTGGTGCTGGACGAACCCACCAACCACCTCGACGTCGCGCACCAGTTGGAGGTGCTGGCCCTCGCCCGCGAGGCCGGGCCGACGGTCGTCACCGCGCTGCACGACCTCAACCTGGCGGCGAGCCACTGCGACCTGCTCTACGTGCTGCGGGCCGGCCGGATCGTCGCCTCCGGCCCGCCCCACGAGGTGCTCCGACCCGCCCTGCTCGCCGAGGTGTTCGGCGTCCGCGCCACCCCGGTGCGGCACCCGGAGACCGGCGCCCTCCAACTGCTGTTCGACCGCCTCGCCCCCTCCGCCTGATCGACCCTCCGAAGGAACCACCTTGCGCACCAAGGCCGTTGCCGCCACCGCCCTGCTCACCCTCGGACTCACCGCCTGCGGCGCCGAGATCGCCCCCGGGGAGGCCGCCACCGCCTCCGCCCACTACCCGGTGACGGTGGAGAACTGCGGCGAGAAGCTCACCTTCGACCGCAAGCCCGCCCGGGCGGTCACCAACGACGTCAACATCACCGAGCTGATGCTCTCGCTCGGCCTCACCGACCGGATGGCCGGCTACGTGATGCCCGACGACAAGGGCCGGATCGACCAGGTCGCCTGGAAGGACGGCTACGAGCAGACCACCTGGCTCTCCAAGAAGGTGCTCACCAAGGAGATCGCGCTGGACGCCAAGGCCGACCTGGTCCTCGCCGGCTGGCACTACGGCTTCGACGAGGGCGCCGGTGTCACCCCGCAGGCCTTCAAGGCGCTCGGCGTCGACTCGTACGTGCTCAGCGAGTCCTGCCGCAGCGGCAAGGGCACCCAGCGCGGGGTGATGGACCCGCTGGAGGCGCTCTACACCGACCTGGCCAACCTCGGCGAGATCTTCGACGTCAAGGACCGCTCCGACAAGCTGATCGCCGACTTCAGGGCGCGGATCGCCGCCGTCCCGCAGCCCGGGCACCGCCCGTCCGTCTTCCTGTACGACAGCGGGCAGGACAAGCCGTACACCGCCGGGAAGTTCGCCGCCGCGAACCAGATCATCGCCAAGGCCGGCGGCACCAACATCATGGGCGGCCAGGACGACACCTGGTTCTCGGCCGGCTGGGAGAGCGTGGTGCGGCAGGACCCCGAGGTGATCGTGGTCACCGACTACGGCAGCACCGGCATCGAGGAGAAGCGGAGGTTCCTCAAGTCCTTCCCGCCGCTGGCCGACGTCGCCGCGGTCAAGAACGACCGGATCTTCGTCATGGACTACGTCGACCTGGTGGAGAGCCCGCGCAACCCGGCCGCGATCGGCTCGCTGGCCGAGTACCTGCGCACCGTGCCGGCCCGCTGACCGGCCCCCGATCGCGCTCCTCCGGCCGGGGCGGCCGGGCGTACGCTCAAGGTACGAACCGACGGAACCCGACCGGAGGAGCGAACTCATGGCCACCGTGGCCGGCCCCGCCGCCTTCGACACCCGCGCACTGCGCGAGGGCATCGAACGCGGCGACGCCGAAACCCTCCTGGCGCTCTACGCCGAAGACGCCGAACTGCGCATGGTCGATCGCAAGACCCAGCCCAGCCACCCCCTGGTGATGCACGGGCGGGAGGAGATCGGCGCCATGCTGGACGACGTCTACGGCCGCGAGATGACCCACAGGCTCGAACAGGTGGTGGTCCAGGGCGACCACGTCGCCTTCCTGGAATCCTGCCGCTACCCGGACGGCGTCCGGGTGCTGATGTCCTCGATGGCCGACCTGCGGGACGGCCGGATCGTCGACCAGACCTCCGTCCAGGCCTGGGACGAGACCGGTCCCGAGCAGTAGGCTCACCGACATGATCCGCACCGCCGTCGCCAGCGACGTCCCCGTCATCCACGCCATGATCCGCGAGCTCGCGGACTACGAGAAGGCCCTGCACGAGGCGAAGGCCACCGAAGCGCAGCTGCACGACGCCCTGTTCGCCGAGAACCCGGCGCTGTTCGGCCTGATCGCCGAGGACGAGGCCACCGGCGAGCCGGTCGGCTTCGCGCTCTGGTTCCGCAACTTCTCGACCTGGCGCGGCACCCACGGGATCTACCTGGAGGACCTGTACGTCCGCCCCCAGGCGCGCGGCGGCGGTCACGGCAAGGCGCTGCTGACGGAGCTCGCCCGGATCGCCGTCGAGCGCGGCTACTCCCGGGTCGAGTGGTCGGTCCTGGACTGGAACCAGCCCTCGATCGACTTCTACAAGTCGATCGGCGCCGTGCCGATGGACGAGTGGACGGTCTACCGCCTCACCGACGAGGCGCTGGCCGCCGCCGGCCGGCGCTGAACGGCCCCGGACGGGCCGGGGAAAGGGTCTGCCACCCTGCGTCGCAATGCCTTACCATGAGTAACTCCCGAACCGGGGTGCGGAAGGCAGAGCGATGGCGGATCCGCGGCGCCGGGCCCCCTCCGGGGGCAGCAAGCGGTAACAAGCGGGGTACCAAGCAAGCACAGCGCGCCACCCAGGAGGCAAGGGTGTCCCAGATCGACGGCGATCTCGGTGTTCAGGACTTCGTGGAGGTCCGGCTGCCCGCAGCGGGCGCCTACCTCTCCGTGCTGCGAACAGCGACGGCCGGGTTGGCGGCCCGGCTGGACTTCACCCTCGACGAGATCGAGGACCTGCGGATCGCGGTCGACGAGGCCTGCGCCATCCTGCTCCAGCAGGCGGTGCCCGGCTCCGTGCTGTCGTGCGAGTTCCGGCTGGTCGGCGACTCGCTGAAGGTGACCGTCGCCGCCCCGACCACCGACGGCAAGGCGCCCGAACGGGACACCTTCGCCTGGACGGTGCTCTCCGCGCTGGCCGGCGAGGTCGACTCCTCGGTCGCCGAGGACAACACCGTGTCCATCAGCCTGCACAAGAAGCGCGGCGGGACCCCGGCCCACTAGTCGGGCCGGCCGGCAGCGAGCAGCACCCAGCACCACCCGCGCAAGGGCCGTCCGCCGAACCCCGCTCCGGGGCCCCGGCGGACGGCTCCCGGTACCGCCCCCGGGGCGGTACGACCAACGAGACGATTCCGGGGCCGCCGGCCCCGGTGCTCCCGGAACGGAACGGGGGAATGGCCGTGAGTGATCTGGACCGTACCGGCCTCGCGACGGCGGGACCTGCCGTACCGACCCAGGCGAGCGTTCCCGGCCTCGCCGCCAACGACGAAGCGCACCCGAAGGACGCCCACCGGATGAGCCACCCCACCGAGCCGACGTCCGATCCGACACCCGCCTCCGCGTCCCCGCCGGACCCGGTGGACGGGACGGAGGCGGCGTACCCGGCCGCCGAGACGGACCAGGCCGCCGAGGCCGAACCGCACGGCGCGGTGCCCGCCCAGGGCTCGCACCGCACCGGCGCTCCGGACCGGGAGGCCGCCCGCGCGCTGTTCGTCCGGCTGTCCGCGCTGCCCGAGGGCTCCCCCGAGCGGGTCGAGCTGCGCAACCAGCTGGTGCGGATGCACATCCCCCTGGTCGAGCACCTGGCCCGGCGCTTCCGCAACCGCGGCGAGCCGCTGGACGACCTGACCCAGGTCGCCACCATCGGGCTGATCAAGTCGGTGGACCGCTTCGACCACGAGCGCGGGGTCGAGTTCTCCACCTACGCGACGCCGACCATCGTCGGGGAGATCAAGCGGCACTTCCGGGACAAGGGCTGGGCGGTGCGCGTCCCGCGCCGCCTCCAGGAGCTGCGGCTGTCGCTCACCACGGCGACCAGCGAGCTCTCCCAGCGGCACGGCCGCTCCCCCACGGTGCACGAGCTGGCCGAGCACCTCGGCATCTCCGAGGAGGACGTCCTGGAGGGCCTGGAGTCCGCCAACGCGTACTCCACGCTGTCCCTGGACGTGCCGGACAGCGACGACGAGTCGCCGGCCGTCGCGGACACCCTGGGCGCGACCGACGAGGCGCTGGAGGGCGTCGAGTACCGCGAGTCGCTCAAGCCGCTGCTGGCCCAACTGCCGCCCCGGGAGCAGAAGATCCTGGTGCTGCGGTTCTTCCGGAACATGACCCAGTCGCAGATCGCCGCCGAGGTGGGGATCTCCCAGATGCACGTGTCCCGGCTGCTCGCCCGGACGCTGGCGCAGCTGCGGGAGAAGCTCCTGGTGGAGGAGTAGGACTGACGGATGGTCAGCTCCGGCGGCCCCGTGCGCTCAGCCCTCCGGCTGGGCGTACAGGGCCGCCGTCGACTTCGGGTTCAGCAGGCAGCCGATGCCCACCAGGCCGAGCAGGCCGACCAGCACGCCGACCGCGACCATCCCGCCGCCGATCTGGCACATGTAGTAGGCCACCGGCAGGCAGATCGAGTTGGTCAGCACCGCCGGACTGCGGCCCCAGCGGCGCTCCTTGAGCAGCGCGCGGGCGGCCAGCACCGGCAGCACGCCGAGCAGCACGATGACCGCGCCGCCGAACTCGTTCAGGGCCAGATGCTTGGCATCACCGGAGAGCGCGGACACCATGTCCATGATGCCGACGACGGCCAGCGCGGTGCCCTCCAGCGCGGTGAGGGCGGCGCCCAGGGTCAGGGAGGCCGGACGGCCGGAGCCTGCCGAGGGGGCGGGGGCGGAGGTTTCTGCGGTCACTCCAGCAGGGTAGCCGCCGGTTGGCCCGTACCGACCCGTAGGCTTTCCCCATGCGCGCTCTCCTGGTCGTGAACCACAAGGCCACCACCACCAGTGGCCGCACCAGGGACGTCCTGATCCACGCGCTGCGCAGCGATCTGAAGCTGGAGGTCGCCGAGACCCACTACCGGGGCCACGCGCGCGACCTGGCCCGCGAGGCGGCGGAGGACGGCACGGTCGACCTGGTGGTGGCGCTGGGCGGCGACGGCACCGTCAACGAGGTGGTGAACGGGCTGCTCGCGCACGGCCCGGGCGAGAAGGTCCCGCGACTGGCCGTGGTGCCGGGCGGTTCGACCAACGTGTTCGCCCGCGCCCTGGGCCTGCCCAACGATCCGGTGGAGGCCACCGGCGCGCTGCTGGACGCGCTGGAGCACGGCCGCGAGCGGCCGATCGGGCTGGGCAAGGCGATGACCGACGGCCTGCCGGACCGCTGGTTCACCTTCACCGCCGGCCTCGGCTTCGACGCCGGGGTGGTGGGCCGGGTCGAGGAGCAGCGCCGGGCCGGGCGCAAGTCCACCCACGCCCTGTACGTCGGCCAGGCCCTCCGGCACTACTTCACCCAGCGTGAGCAGCGCCGCTCCGGCCCGGTCTCCCTGGTGCTGCCGGGCCGGGCGCCGGTTCCGGGCCTGGTCCTGTCGATAGTCAGCAACACCTCGCCCTGGACCTTCCTCGGCAACCGCCCGGTCTACCCCTCACCGCTCGCCTCCTTCGACACTGATCTGGACGTCTTCGGCATCACCCGGATGACGGCGTTCGGCACGGCTCGAACGGTCCGTCAGATCCTGCGGTCGTACGCGTCTTCGAGCGACGGCGCCCCTCCGGCCGGCCCGGGCGGGAAGCACGTCGTCTCCTATCACGACGTCAGGCACTTCACCTTGGTTTCAGAGGAACCGAGCCCGTTCCAGGTCGACGGCGACCATCTTGGAGACAGGAGTCGCGTCAGTTTCACAGGCGTTCGGCGGGCACTGCGTGTGATTGTGTGACTGGAACGGGGGTTCCCCCTTCTTCTCGAACGCACAAGCCCCCTTCACTCCATAGAAGTACCGGCTGTGAGCTAGGCGACACCGAAGAATCCAAAATTCCTCCTCGAAGGGGGTTGTATCCGAGCCCGAGGTTTGCGAACCTCTACATGGCGATCGGGACACATCGCAGCGACGGCAACTCCGGAACCACAGGAGCGCCGACCGCGGAGCGTCCCTCGAATCGCCGAATCCCCCCAGCACAGACCACCCGGGCCCGGTGGGCCTTTGGTCTCTTTTGCTGTTGCGGGATTCGTGAAAGCGTTCACATTCACAAGCCATTCGATTATGCCGATCGGGCCACCCCCCGCGGCAGGAGGAGTTGGACGACCATGGACTGGCGCCACCGCGCTGTCTGCCGCGAAGAGGACCCGGAGCTGTTCTTCCCGATCGGGAACACCGGTCCTGCTCTGCTGCAGATCGAGGAAGCCAAGGCCGTGTGCCGCCGCTGTCCGGTGATGGAGCAGTGCCTCCAGTGGGCTCTGGAGACCGGCCAGGACGCCGGCGTCTGGGGCGGCATGAGCGAGGACGAGCGTCGCGCCATGAAGCGCCGCGCCGCCCGCAACCGCGCCCGCACCGCCTGATCGCGCAGCGATCACACGCCGTAGCACCAGCAGTAACCGCCGTACCGATCGACACATGATCAAAGGCTTCCCTGCACCTCCTGGTGAAGCCTTCCGCACCAAGGACCTCGGCCCTGCCGGGTCCCGCGACACCGGACGGCCCAGCCACTTGATACTGTTCACTTAGAGCAATATTGTGGAGCTGTGGCGCTCACCGTGTGCAACGCACCGGCGAGGTGTCGCACCACCCAGAGCCCCCGTTCCGGCCGACTCCCCCCGACGGCCGGAACGGGTTGAGAGGCCCTGTCGACCCACCCCCCCCGGTCGACAGGGCCTCGTTTCTGTTTCCGCGCTCCGGCGCGCGGTGCGTGCACCCGGCGCTCTCGCCAAGCTCACGCCCCCGTCGCGCACCTTCGAGCAACCCGCGCCTCCGAGCGCCGGCACTCCGGGTGCCGCCGCCCCGGCGGGGTGCCTCAGCGGACCGGGATCTCCAGGATCACCTTGGTCCCGCCGTTCGGGCCCGCCACCATGTCGAAGGTGCCGCCCAGCTCACCGGTGGCCAGCGTCCGGACGATCTGGAGCCCGAGGTTGCCCGCCGTCTGGGGGTCGAACCCCTCCGGCACGCCGCGGCCGTCGTCCTGCACCGTGATCAGCAGGTACTCCTCCGGCCGGGCGCCGCCGTTCCAGGTGTCCGACCAGCCCTTGCCGGTCGCCGGGGCCCGTCCGCGCAGCGCGCTCACCTCCAGGTTCCCGGAGGCCGTCGGGCCGAACGCGTGTTCCAGGGCGTTCTGGAGCAGTTCGGTCAGCACCATCGACAGCGGGGTCGCCACCTCGGCGGAGAGGATGCCGAAGCTGCCGGTGCGGCGGGTGGCCACCCGGCCGTCCTGGGACAGCTCCATCACCATCGCCAGCACCCGGTCGGCGATCTCGTCGAAGGCCACCTGCTCGTCCAGGGCCTGGGAGAGCGTCTCGTGCACGATCGCGATCGAGCCGACCCGGCGCACCGCCTCGTCCAGCGCGGCCCGGCCGGACTCCGAGTCCATCCGGCGGGACTGGAGCCGCAGCAGCGCCGCGACGGTCTGGAGGTTGTTCTTCACCCGGTGGTGGATCTCCCGGATGGTGGCGTCCTTGGTCATCAGCTCGCGGTCGCGGCGGCGCAGCTCGGTGACGTCCCGGCAGAGCACCAGCGAACCGGTCAGGGTGCCCTTGGGCTTGAGCGGGATCGCCCGCAGGGTGACCACTCCCCCCTGGGCCTCCACCTCGGTCTGCCGGGGCGCCCAGCCGCTCGCCACCTTCACCAGGGCCTCGTGGACGGCCGAGCGGGACGGCGGGGCGAGGTCGGCGGTGGCGCGGCCGAGGTGGCTGCCGACGAGATCGGTGGTGAGGCCGAGGCGGTGGTAGGCGGACAGGGCGTTGGGGCTGGCGTAGGTGACGATGCCGTCCGCGTCCAGCCGGATCAGCCCGTCGCCGACCCGGGGCGCGGCGTCCATGTCGGCCTGCTCGGCGCCGGGGAAGGGGAAGGAGCCGGCCGCGATCATCTGGGCCAGGTCCGAGGCGCTCTGGAGGTAGGTGAGCTCCAGCCGGCTGGGGGTGCGCACGGTCAGCAGGTTGGTGTTGCGGGCGATCACCCCGAGCACCTTGCCCTCGCGCCGGACCGGGATCGACTCGACCCGGACCGGGACCTCCTCGCGCCACTCCGGATCGCCCTCGCGCACGATCCGGCCCTCGTCGAAGGCGGCGTCCAGCAGCGGACGGCGTCCGCGCGGGACGAGGTGGCCGACCATGTCGTCCTGGTAGGAGGTGGGCCCGGTGTTGGGCCGCATCTGCGCCACCGAGACGTAGCGGATGCCGTCCCAGGTGGGGATCCACAGCACCAGGTCGGCGAAGGAGAGGTCGGAGAGCAGCTGCCACTCCGAGACCAGCATGTGGAGCCATTCCACGTCGGCCCCGGTCAGGGTGGTGTGGCGGCGGACGAGTTCGTTCAGCGAGGGCACATGGCGAGGGTAGCGCCGCCGGTCCGGGCGGGGCGCGGCGGACCGGCGGGCGGACCGCGCGGTGCCTGGTGGGAGGGCCTGGCGGGCCCCTCGGCTCCCGTCCGAGTTGTTTAGACCAATTTTCGGAGAGGCCTGGACAACCGAGATTGGTCTAGTCCACAATGAAAGGGCACCAAGGAGAGGCCCCCCGCGCAACTGCCCTGACCGCGCGCGGCCGCTCCTCGGTCGGACGCCGCCGAGCGAGGACCCCGCACAGTCCTCGGTCGAACCCGGCGCCCGACGACAGCTCCGGGCTACGGTGCCGCATGGGTTGAGGGTCCCGTGTCGGCGCCGTGGCCCGTAGTGTTTTCGGCCCGGAACCACGGCCGGCCGCTCAGCGAACGGCCCCCGGTCCACCAGCTGTGGACCGGGGGCCGGCTCGTTCGCAGGTCGGGCGGGGGCCTAACGGGTCTCGGTGACCTTGGCCAGGGCGCGCGGGGCGTCCGGGTCCTGGCCGCGGGCGATGGTCACCTCGTGGGCCAGCAGTTGCAGCGGCAGGATCTCCAGGATCGGCTGCACCTCCTCGGGCACTCCGGCGGGCAGCGCGAAGCCGGCCGAGGCGGCGTCCACCTGCGCCTGCTGCCCGACCACCACCAGGTCCGCGCCGCGTCCGCGCAGCCGGTCCAGCACCGGCTGGAGGGCCTCCCCGCCCTTGCCGTCGGGGACGATCGCGATGACCGGCGAGACGTTGTCCACCATCGCCAGCGGGCCGTGCAGCAGGTCGGCGCCGGAGAACGGGGTGGCCGGGATGTACGTGGTCTCCATCAGCTTGAGCGCCGCCTCGCGGGCGGTCGGGTAGCCGTAGCCGCGCGAGGTGATCACCAGGCGCTGGGCGAAGCGGTAGCGCTCGGCCAGCGCCTTCACCTCGGCCTTGCGGGCCAGGATCCCGGCGGCCAGGCCGGGCAGCTCCTTGGCGGCCCCGCCGTCGCCCCCGCGCAGGCCCTCGACCAGCAGGTAGAGCGCCAGCAGCTCGGCGGTGTAGGTCTTGGTGGCCGGCAGCGCCTTCTCCGGGCCGGCCAGCACGTCGATGTGGAACTCGGACACCTCGGCCAGCGGCGAGGCGGCGTTGTTGGTCACCGCGAGGGTGATGGCGCCGGCCTCGCGGGCGGCCTTGGTGGAGGCCACCAGGTCGGGCGAGCCGCCGGACTGGCTGACGGTGATCACCAGGACGTCCGTGAGGTCCGGCTTGGCACCGTACGCGGTGGTGGTGGACATCGACGTCAGCCCGGCCGGCTTGCCGAGCAGGATCTCGATCAGGTACTTGGCGTACAGCGCGGCGTTGTCGGACGTGCCGCGCGCGGTGAGCAGGACGAAGCGCGGGCGCCGGGCGGCGATCCGCGCGGCGACCTCGCGGATCTTCGGGGCACCCTCGTCGAGGATGCGCTGGAGGACGGCCGGCTGCTCGGCCATCTCCGCCGCCATGATCCGGCCGGGAACGGTCTGCGGGTCGGACATCAGGGTCTGCCTCCGATGAGACGGATTCGACCCCGCGCGGGCGGCTGCCCGGCGGGGACCTCCACGGCGGCGAGTCCGCACACTCGCTGCGGTCCTTCGTCCCGCAATCCTACGGGCGCGCCCGCCGCCGGGCACCTTTCGTCCGCACGCCTGTCCGAACCCGCGCACGCCCTGCGGCTCGCCCCCTCGCCGGCGCGGGAGGGGGCGAGCCGCGACGGACGGTCAGGCCGGCTTGTTGATCAGCTGGTCGATCGCGGCGTCGGCCTCCTTGGTGGCCTGGTCCACCGACTTGCCCTTGAGGATCGAGGTCAGCATGTCCGGGAGGATCTTCTGCTTCTCGATCGCGCCCCAGCCGGGAGCCAGCGGGGTGAACCAGGCGTCCGGGACGGCGTTGGCCGCGGCGGCCGTGGTCGGCTTGTTCTTCAGCGGGTTCAGCTGGGTGAGGTTGTTCGGCAGGATGTCCTTGTCGGCCAGCGCCTGCTGGGACTTGGTGCTGGTGAACATCCGGATCCACTCGGTGGCCAGCTGCACCTGCTGGGACTTGGCGGTGACGGCGAGGTCGGAGCCGCCGATGAAGGTCGGCAGCGGCTTGCCGTCCGGGCCGGGCATGGTGGCCACCTTGACGGCGTCCTTGATGCTCGGGTCGCCGGTGACCGGCGCGGTGACGCTGGCCGCCTCGTAGCCGTTGCCGTAGAAGGACGCGGCGTGCCCGCGGGCCATCGACTCGAACTGGTTCTGCTCGTTGACCGTCAGATCGCCCTTGTTGTACTTGCGCACGAGGTCGACGAAGTGGCTGATGCCCTGCTGCGACTTGGCGTCGTGCAGGGTGCCGTGCCAGTTGCCGGCGCTGTCGAACTTGGCGATGCTGCCGCCGTACGCGGCCACGTAGCTCATCGCGGCGTACCAGTACGGACCGGGCAGGTAGAGCGGGGAGTAGGTCCGGTCGGCCTTGTTCCGCTCCGCGATCTTGTCCAGCGCGGTCTGGAGGTCCGCCTCGGTCTTCGGGAACTCGGCGCTGCCGGTGGCCTGCTGGAAGGCCGCCGAGTTGTAGATGGCGACCCGGGCGCCGGCGTAGTAGGGCACGCACCACAGCTTGTCCTGGTACGTGCAGGTGTTGGCGAGCGCCTTGATCCAGCTGTCGGAGTTGTCGAAGGTGGTGCGGTCCACCGGGGCCAGCGCGCCGGAGAGCACGTACTTCATGGTCTCGGTGTTGCCCAGTTCGACCACGTCGGGGGCGCTGCCGTCGGCGATGGCCTGGTCGAGCTTGCCCACCTTGTCGGCCCAACCCTGGTAGGCCAGCTTGAGGGTGACGTTCGGGTACTTCGCCGCGAACTCGTCGTTGACCCGCTGGACCAGGTCGGGCCAGTTCTTCTGGGCGTCGTCCATCAGCCAGACGGTGACGGTGCCGCCCGCGGCCTTCGCGTCGGCGCCACCGGCCGCGCCGTCGGCCGCGGGCTTCGCGGACGAGGAACAGGCCGTCAGGGCGACCGCCAGTGTGATGGTCCCGAGCGTCGGGATGAGCTGACGCTTCTTCACGCCATCCTCCGAGGGTGTAGAGCCGTGTTGCCCGCCGGCAGCGTGATTGGCGCCCGCGGAGGGAGAGTCCGGTACGAGGGCGGCGAAGAGCTTGGGAAGGGCCGATACCACATCCGGGGCGGGTTGATCTCGAACCGGATGACTGGACTCTGGCCTAGACCATAGGTGGTGTCAACGGCCAAAAGCCTTAGTTACCGGCGCCGTTGCAGAGCTGTTGTACCGCGTGGCCGCCAGTCGCCGTACCGTCACCGCAAGTGAGTCTTAAGGTGGATTTAAGGCCTGCTTGAGGGAACACGGTCACCCGGCGGGTCCACGGATCGAACACGGGGAAAACGGAACGGGCCCGCCATGCGACATGCGCATGACGGGCCCGTGGGCCGACGTCCGCCGGACCGGGCCGGCGACGTCTCGTTCTTCGGTTCAGGCGACCGCTCCCGGCTGCCCGGTGAGGACCTCCACGGCCGCCAGCCCGCAGACCCGGGCGGCGCCGTGGGTGGCGATGTACAGCGCGCCGGCTGGCTCGGACTGGGGCAGGCCCATCTCCACCACGGCGGCGTCCGGCCGTGCCGCGACCAGGCGGCCCAGCGCGGCGGACATCCACGAGTGCCGGTGCGCGTCCCGGACCACCAGGACCAGGCGGCGGCCCTCGGCGCCGGCCAGCAGCTCGTCGACCAGGGCGTCCAGCAGCTCCGGCGCGGCCTCGGCCGCCGACACCTCGCGGGTGCGGGTGCCGGGGAAGCGGTCGGCCAGCATGCCGGCCACGCCCCACGGGGTGACGTCGCCGACGGCGATGTTCGGCTCGTCCGAGAACGAGGCCACGAACGGACGCTCGCTCACCGGCGGCAGCGCCAGGCCCGGCGCCCGGACCACCTTGAGCGCCCGGCGCGCGGCCCGCAGGCCGACCGCCAGGTCCGGCTCGACCCGCTCGCCCTGGGCCGCGATCCGGCCCCAGCTGCCCAGCGCCCGGACCCGGTCGGCGGCGTCCGCCAGCCGCTCCTCGGCGAGCCGGCCGGAGCGCACGCCCGCCACGATGGCGTCGCGCAGCATCAGCACGGTCTCCTCGTCGGCCAGCCCGCCGCCGACGCAGATCGCGTCCGCGCCGGCCGCCAGGGCCAGCACGGTGCCCTCGCCCATCCCGAAGGTGTCGGCGATGGCGCCCATCTCGATCGCGTCGCTGACGATCAGGCCCTGGTAGCCGAGGCCGCCGTCGGCCGGGGCGGCGCGCAGCAGGTCGCGCAGCACCGCCGGGCTCAGGGTGGCCGGCAGCTTCGGGTCCAGCGCCGGGACCATGATGTGGGCGGTCATCACGGCCTTGGTGCCGGCCGCGATCGCGGCCTGGAACGGGATCAGGTCGCGGGCCCGCAGCACGTCCAGGTCGACGTCGATGACCGGCAGGCCGTGGTGGGAGTCCACCGCGGTGTCGCCGTGGCCCGGGAAGTGCTTGGAGCAGGCGGCCACGCCGGCCGACTGGAGGCCCTCGACCCAGGCCGCGGTGTGCCGGGCGCACAGCTCGGGGTCGGCGCCGAAGGAGCGGACCCCGATGACCGGGTTGCGCGGGTTGGAGTTGACGTCCGCGGTGGGCGCCCAGTTGTAGTTGACGCCGGCCGCGGCCAGCGCCCGGCCCAGCTCGCGGGCGACGTCCCGGGTCAGCGCCGGGTCGTCGATCGCGCCGAGCGCGAGGTTGCCCGGCCAGGACGAGCCGGAGCCCGCCTCCAGCCGGGTGACGTCGCCGCTCTCCTCGTCGATGGCGATCAGCAGGTCGGGGTTCTCCGCCCGCAGCGCCCCGGTGAGCGCCGAGAGCTGGTCGAGGTCGACCACGTTGCGGTCGAACAGCGCGACCGAGCCGAGGCCCGCGGCGAGGTGGCGGCGCAGCCACTCCGGCGGCTCGGTGCCGACGAAGCCGGGCTGGAGGACGGTCAGTGCGTCACGGTGCAGCTGGTCGCTGTCCGCGACGGTGGGAACGAGAATGCTCACGGTGGCTCAGCCCTTCACGGCGCCGTCGGTCAGACCGCCGACCGCCTTGCGCTGGAGGAAGACGAAAAGGATCAGCACGGGGATGGCGAACAGCGTGGACGCTGCCATGGTGGCGCCCCAGTCGTCGCCGAAGGCGGTCCGGAAGGACGACAGCCACACCGGGAGGGTCTTGCCCTCCTCCTTGTTGAGGATCAGGACGAGCGGGAACTCGTTCCACGCGGTGATGAAGCCGAACAGCGAGGTCGACATCAGGCCCGGGGCCAGCAGCGGGAAGATCACCTTCACGAAGGCCTGGGTGCGGGTGCAGCCGTCCACCATGGCCGACTCCTCCAGTTCCTTGGGCACCGCGGCGATGAAGCTGCGCAGCGTCCAGATGGTGAAGGGCAGGACCATCATCATGTAGAAGAAGGTCAGCGGGACCAGGCTGTTCAGCATGTCGTTGTCGCGGGAGATGATGTAGACCGCGATGGTCATGACCTCCCACGGCGCCATCTGCGACATCATCACGACCAGCACGAAGGCCTTGCGGCCGCGGAACTTCATCCGGGCGATGGCGAAGGCCGCCAGGGTCGCGATCAGCAGCGAGATCAGCACCGCGCCGACCGTGACGGTGACGCTGTTGACGACGTACGTCCAGAAGTTGGGCGCGTCGACCGCGGTGCTGAAGTGCTCGAAGGTCGCGTCGAAGGGGATGAAGACCGGCGTCGGACTGATGATGTCGCTGTTCTGCTTGAACGACGTCGCGATCATCCAGTAGACGGGGAAGACGAAGAAGACGGCGAGGACGGCCGCGGTCACGTTCAGCCAGGTACGTCCGAAGAGAGAGCGCCTCACAGCTCGTCCTCCTGCTTGATCATGATGCGGAAGTAGTACGCCATCAGCACGCCCAGCATCAGGATGGTGAGCACGGCGATCGCGGCGCCGATGCCGTAGTGCTGGCCGGAGGAGCCCTCCAGGAAGGCGTGCACCGGCAGGGTCCTGGTCAGGCTCTCGGGGCCACCGGCGTTGATGGCGTAGACCTGGGTGAAGGACTTGAACACCCAGATGACTTCGAGGAAGGTCGTGGCCAGGAAGAAGGGCTTCAGGTTGGGGAAGATCACCGCGGTGAAGATCTTGACCGAGCCGGCGCCGTCCATCCGGGCGGCCTCGTAGAGCTCCTTGGGGATGGTCGTCAGACCGGCGTACATGTTGAACGCCACGAACGGGATCGACATCCAGACGATCAGCAGGACGATGATGAAGAACGTCGAGTACTGGTCGCTGAGCCAGTTGTAGTCGCGCATCGAGTGCCAGCCCAGCTGGTCCAGGATCCAGTTGACGACGCCCCACTGGGAGTCGAACAGCCAGGTGTAGACGGTGGTCGCGGCGACCACCGGCATGGCCCAGGCCAGCAGCAGCGCGATCTGGAGCACCAGCCGCATCTTCTTGCCGAGCTGGTTCAGCAGCAGGCCGACCAGGGTGCCGCCGACCATGATCAGCACCACGTTGACCAGGGTGAAGACGACGCTGCGGCCGGTGACCGCCCAGAACTCCGGGTCGGTCAGCTGTTCCTTGTAGTTGTCGAAGCCGTTCCACTCGGTCATGTGCATGACGAGCTGGCGCCTGTTGAGGTTCTGGAACGACAGCAGGACCGTCTTGATCAGCGGCCAGCCGAGCAGGGCCAGGGTCGCCACGGTGGCCGGCAGCAGCAGCAGGTACGGTGCGAGGCGCGCGCCCAGGCCGGGACCGCCCGCGGATCTGGAGCCCTTCGGCGCGGTGCCCTTCGAGCCGCCGCCCGCGGCGCCCTTCTCAATACCGGCCACAGCAGCCTTCCCTGGCTCCGGGGACTGTGTCTGCACCCGCTGCGAATGCACAGCCATCGTTCTCACTTCCTCACAACCGGCCACGACGGACAGGCGCCGCCCACCGGCCCCCCGCCGGGGGCCGGTGAGCGACGCCGCTCAGTGCTGTTACTGCTTCTGGTTGAGCTTCTTGGCGATGATGTCGTCGTACTTCGCGGCCGTGGAGGCGAAGTCGCCACCCTGGAGGACGGCGGTCAGGAACTCCTTGACCGGGTTCGGGTTGTCCTCGACGCTGGCCCAGTTCGGGGTGTTCGGGGTGATCGCGCCGACCGCCGCGGCGGTCTTGGCGGCGGTGGCGAAGTCGCCGGTGATCGCGGCGTCCAGGGCCGGCTTGTTGGTGGTGATGCCGGCGGCGGCGAACATCCCCTCGTTCTTGTCGTTGAGGGCGATCTTCAGGAAGTCCTTGGCCATGTCGGTGTTCTTGCTCTGCGAGGCGATCGCGAGGTTGGAACCACCGAGGAACACGCCGGAGGGCTTGTCGGCGGTCTTGCCCGGGAGCGGGAAGAAGCCGATCTTGTCCTTGGCCAGGGCCTTCTCGTCCGGGAGCTCCCAGCCGAGGCCGATCATGGCGCCGACGTTGCCCTTGCCGAAGACGTCCTTCTGCTGCGGGGTGGCCTCGTCCTTGTCCTTCGGGCCGGTGGTCGAGTAGCTCTGGAGCTTCTTGTAGGTCTCGAAGGCCTTCTGGCTCTCCGGCGAACCCAGGCCGCCGACCCACTTGTCGCCGTCCTTCTTGGCGATCTTGCCACCCTCGCTGGTGAGCAGACCGAAGTAGACGTACCACTCCTGACCCGGCATGTAGATCGGGTCGGCGACGCCCTCGGTGGTCTTCAGCTTCTCCAGGTCGGCGTAGAACTCGTCCAGGGTCTTCGGCGTGCCGGTCAGGCCGGCCTTGGCCCACAGGTCCTTGTTGTAGGCGACCACGCGGTTGGTGACGTACCACGGGGCGGCGTACTGCTTGCCGTCCAGAACGGCGGACTCGTTCTGGTTGGCCGGCCAGGCGTCGCCACCGAAGGCGGCCTTGTCCTTGGTGATGTCCAGCAGACCACCCGAGGCGGCGTAGCCGGCGGTCTGGGTGTTGCCGACCTCCAGGACGTCGACCGAGCCCTCCGACAGGGCGGTGGTGACCTTGGCGCCGATGCCGCCCCACTCCTGGGCGGTGAACTCGACCTTCGAGCCCGGGTAGGTGGTCTCGAACTCGGTCTTGACCGCGTCGGTCCAGCCCTTCGGGGCCGAGCCGGTCATGGTCCAGACCTTCAGCGTCTTGCCCTTGTACTTGTCGGCAGCCGAGGCGGAGGTCGAGCCGGACTTGTCCTCGCTCTTCTTGCCGTCCGAGCTGCAGGCCGCCAGACCGACGACCATTGCTGCGACGCCGACCGCCGCGATGAGCTGACGCTTCACGCCATCCTCCTGAGGGATGCCTGGGTTGCCCCCGTCGGGCGGCAGCGGCAGACCCACACAAAGCGGGGGGAAAGGTGCCGCGGACCCCATCGAACGGGTGGGGGGATTCATAGTTACCGGTCTAGTGGTGTAGACCAGATGCCTGGAGCTTGGCCTAGACCAATGGGCCTGTCAACGGCTGTCAGGCCCTTCTCCACCACCCGTTATCAAGACGACACCGCACATCGTTCATCGCGTGATGAGGTATTCGTTCCGTAGCCATACATGCAACGATGTGAGCCGTTAACGATGTGGCGGGGTCGGTGAAGACCCCGCGAGAAGCGGGAGAACAGGTCCGATGAGCAGCGACGGGGGATCCACCGCCCAGGTCAACGACCCCGAGGTGAACAGCCTCCCGACGCAGGCCGGCACCGACCCGACCGCGCGCGTCCCCAAGTACTACGGCCTGAAGCGGCACCTGCTGCAACTCACCGAGACCCAGCCCGCCGGCACCCCGGTGCCGCCCGAGCGGGCGCTGGCCGCCCAGTTCGACACCTCGCGCACCACCGTGCGCCAGGCCCTCCAGGAGCTGGTGGTCGAGGGCCGGCTGGAGCGCATCCAGGGCAAGGGCACCTTCGTCGCCAAGCCCAAGGTCGCCCAGGCCCTCCAGCTGACCTCCTACACCGAGGACATGCGGGCCCAGGGGCTGGAGCCCGCCTCCCGGCTCGTGGAGATCGGCTACATCACCGCCGACGAGCGGCTCGCCCCGCTGCTGGACATCAAGCCCGGCGGCCGGGTGCTGCGGATCGAGCGGCTGCGGCTGGCCAACGGCGACCCGATGGCCATCGAGGTCGCCCACCTCTCCGCCAAGCGCTTCCCGGCCCTGCGCCGCAACCTGGCCAAGCACACCTCGCTGTACGCGGCGCTGCGCGAGGTGTACGGGGTCACCGTGGCCGAGGCCGAGGAGACCATCGAGACCACCCTGGCCAACCCGCGCGAGGCCGGGCTGCTCGGCTCCGACCTCGGTCTGCCGATGCTCCAGCTCTCCCGGCACTCCTTCGACGCCGAGGGCGACCCGGTCGAGTGGGTCCGCTCGATCTACCGCGGCGACCGCTACAAGTTCATCACCCGCTTGAAGCGTCCGGAGTAGCCGCACTCCCCCACCGGACTTCGGGCACCGGCGCGCGACCCCGCGCGCCGGTGCCTTTCCGCATTCCGCGACCCCGCTCTCACCCCCTGCGACGGCGACGCCCGTTCCGGCCACCGCGGCACCGCATTTCCGCCCCTCGGCGGCGGACATCGGCCGGTTGCGTCCGAGTGATGGGAAGTTCCGTCAATTCCGGTGACATGGATCACCCCATGCCCTAGATTGCGCAGCCGTAATGACCTGACTGCCGATCACCGATGGTGCTGCTCGGCGGGTCCGCGAGGCGCCCCGGCGCCGACCGGGCTGCGGCGCCGACGGGGAACCCCTCCGGAGCGGAGCCGAAGATGCCCTCTGATCCCCCCACCGTCGACGCCGCCGTGCCCGAGCCGGCCGGCGGGGCCGTCCCGGCCGTCCCGGCCGTCACCCCCGAGCGGGTGCTGGCCGGCCTCGCCCTGCTCGTGCCGATCGTCGCGATGCTCTGGGTGTCCTCGTACGACAAGAGCGAACCCGAGCTGGCCGGGGCGCCCTTCTTCTACTGGTACCAGCTGCTCTGGGTGCCGCTGTCGGCCGTCTTCACGGTCGCCGCCTACCTGCTGATCAACCGGGACGAGAAGGCCCGCAAGGCGGCCCGCGAGGGCGGTGCGCGATGAAGGACGTCAACGTGCCGGCCCTCGTGGTCTTCGTGCTGTTCTTCGCCCTGGTCACCGTGATGGGCTTCCTCGCCTCGCGCTGGCGCCGCGCGGGCGACGCGGCGCACCTGGACGAGTGGGGCCTGGGCGGCCGCAGCTTCGGGACCTGGGTGACGTGGTTCCTGCTCGGCGGCGACCTCTACACCGCGTACACCTTCGTCGCCGTCCCGGCGGCCGTCTACGCGACCGGCGCGGCGGGCTTCTTCGCGGTGCCGTACACGATCATCGCCTACCCGCTGGTCTTCCTCTTCCTGCCCCGGCTCTGGTCGGTCTCCCGGGTGCACGGCTACGTGACCCCGGCCGACTTCGTGCGCGGCCGGTACGGCTCGCGGCCGCTGTCGCTGGTGGTCGCGCTCACCGGCATCCTGGCCACCATGCCGTACATCGCCCTCCAGCTGGTCGGCATCCAGGCGGTGCTGGACGTGCTGGGCGTCGGCGGCGGGGAGAACGCCAACTGGTTCGTCAAGGACCTGCCGCTGTTCCTCGCCTTCGGCGTGCTGGCCGCCTACACCTACTCCTCCGGCCTGCGCGCCCCGGCGCTGATCGCCTTCGTCAAGGACGCCCTGGTCTACATCGTGATCATCGTCGCGGTGATCTACATCCCGATCCGGCTCGGCGGCTACGGGCACGTCTTCGACTCCGCCGCGCAGCACTTCAAGGAGACCAAGGCCGGCTCGCTGACCATCCCGGAGAACAAGCAGTGGACGTACGCCACGCTCGGCCTCGGCTCGGCGATGGCGCTGTTCATGTACCCCCACTCGGTGACCGGCGTGCTGGCCTCCAAGTCCCGCAACACCGTGCGCCGCAACATGGCGATCATGCCCGCCTACTCGCTGATGCTGGGCCTGCTCGCCCTGCTCGGCTTCATGGCGATCGCGGCGGGCGTCGGCAAGGGCGTCAAGGGCTTCAACGCCCAGCTGTCGGTGCCCCAGCTGTTCGCGGACATGTTCCCGGACTGGTTCACCGGCGTGGCCTTCGCCGCGATCGGCATCGGCGCGCTGGTGCCGGCCGCGATCATGTCCATCGCGGCGGCCAACCTGTTCACCCGCAACGTCTACAAGGAGTGGCTCAAGCCCGCCGCCACCCCCGCCGACGAGACCCGGATCGCCAAGCTGGTCTCGCTGCTGGTGAAGGTCGGCGCGCTGGTCTTCGTCCTCGGCATGGACAAGCAGGCCGCGATCAACCTCCAGCTGCTGGGCGGCCTGTGGATCCTCCAGACCTTCGTGGCGATCGTCGGCGGCCTGTTCACCCGCTGGTTCCACCACTGGGCGCTGTTCGCCGGCTGGGCGGCCGGCATGGCGTACGGCACCTGGAAGGCGTACGGGATCGCCAGCCCCGCCACCAAGCACTTCGGCGGCAACGCGGCCGAGATCCCCGGCATCGGCGAGATCGGCTACATCGGCCTGACCGCCTTCGCGCTCAACCTGGTCGTCGCGGTGGTGCTCACCCTGGTGCTGCGGGCGGTCAAGGCGCCGGACGGCCCGGACGAGACCAGGCCGTCCGACTACAGCGCCGAGGCCGGTGGCGCGGAGCCGCAGAACGCGCCGGAGCCCGTAGCGGCGCACTGATTCGCGCGGTACGCGCCCTGTGATCGCGCCGCCTTCTCCGTGAACACTGGAGGAGGCGGCGCGATCATATGTATGAACAGGCGTGCACGCCGGGCACCACCAGACCGGACCGGCATCCGGCCGGAACCTGATCGACCACGGGGAGCTCGCGGCCATGGCAGAAATCGGCACCACCCTCAACGGCCAGCACCAGTCCACCCAGAGCCAGCACCAGCCGGCCCAGGGCCCGCACCAGCAGCACGTCACCGCCCAGAACCCGCACCTGCACCACGTCAGCGGCCACCGCCCGGCGGGGTCCGGCCGGCTGCCGTCCGTGCTGATCGCCACCCGGCACGGCGAGTCCACCGCCAACGTCGAGTTCCAGCTCGCCGAGGCCGCCGGTGCGCTGAGCGTCCCGATCGACTGCCGCGACGCCGACATCCCGCTGTCCCTCCAGGGCCGGCGCCAGGCCCAGGCCCTCGGCCGCTGGTGGGCCGGGCTGCCCAGCGCCGACCGCCCGCGCAGCGTCTGGTGCTCGCCGTACGTCCGCACCGTCGAGACCGCCCGGATCGCGCTCGCCCAGGCCGCCGGGCTCGGCGCCGTGCCGGTCACCCTGGCCGTCCGCTACGACGAGCGGCTGCGCGACCGGGAGCTCGGCGTCCTGGAGATGCTGCCGAAGGCCGCGATCGAGGCCGAGTACCCGCGCGAGGCGGCCCGGCGGCGCAAGATGGGCGAGCTGTACTACCGCCCGCCGGGCGGCGAGTCCTGGGCCGACGTCGCGCTGCGGGTGCGCAGCCTGCTGCGGGACCTGTGCGAGGAGGAGTCCGGCCGGCCCGTCCTGCTGGTCGCCCACGACTGCACGGTGCTGATGCTCCGCTACGCGCTGGACCGGCTCGGCGAGGAGCAGCTCATGGCACTCGGGCCGGTGCACAACTGCTCCACCAGTGTCTGGCGGGCCCAGGACGGGCGGCTGCGGCCGGACGGCTGGAACGGCGTCGGGCACCTGACGGACCCGGCGGACTGACGGGCGGTCGGCTCGACCGGTCCGCTCGGCCGGTCCGCTCGGCCGGTCCGCTCAGCCGGTCCGCTCGGCCGGTCCGCTCGACGGTCGGCTCGACGGTCCGCGACCGCTCCGTTCGACCCCGCAGGACCGCCCCACCAGCCGGTCCGGCACACTGGCCCGATGGACTTCCTCATCCGCAAGGCCCTCCCGGAGGACCTCACCGACGCCGGCCGGATCACCGTCGACGCCTTCGTCGGCGACGGCTACACCGACCCCGCCAGCAGCTACGTCGAGCTGCTGGCCGACGCCGAACGGCGGGCCCGGGAGGCCGAACTGCTGGTCGCCGTCGACGCGGCCGGAGCCGGGGTCCTCGGCAGCGTGACCTTCGCGGTCGGCGGCACCGAGTGGGCCGACATCGCCACCCCCCGGGAGGGCGAGATCCGGATGCTCGCCACCGCCGCCACCGCCCGCGGCCGCGGCGTCGGCGAGGCACTGGTGCGTGCCGCCGTCGCCCGCAGCCGCGAACTGGGCCTGGCCGGCATGGCGTTCTCCACCCAGCCGACGATGACCACCGCCCACCGCGTCTACGAGCGGACGGGCTTCCGGCGCACCCCCGAGCGCGACTGGGAGCCGGTGCCGGGGATGCGCCTGATGGTCTACACCATGGCGTTCTGAGCGCCCGTCGGCCGGTGCCCGCCGTCTCCTCCGCCGACGACCGACAGACGATCAACAAGCGTCTTTTGATATAAACCACAGATCAAGACGTGCCCCAGAGGCGCGTCGCGACAGTCGATCGACCCCGGGGGAACAGACCAGATGGACGACGGGCCCGGTCTCGGCGCGCCCGCGAGCGGACCCACGCTCCAGGACATGCGCAGAAGCAGGGGCATCGAAGCCCCCGCCACCAGCCGCTACGCGATCCCCGCCCCGCTTCCGAAGCCGCGCGGCCCGCTGCCGCCCTCCGTCCGGTTCAAGGCGGTCGACGGGCTGCGCGGCCTGGCCATCGCGTCCGTGCTGCTGTACCACACCAACTGGTTCCAGAACGGCCTCTTCGGGGTGGACGTCTTCTTCGTCCTCTCCGGCTTCCTGGTCACCCTGGTGCTGGTCCGCGAGCTGGACCGCACCGACGGCATCCGCCTCGGGGTCTTCTACCGCCGCCGCGCCAAGCGGCTGCTGCCCGGCCTGTTCGCCACCATCATCCTGGTGGTCGGGCTGTCCGCCCTGGTCAGTCCGCTACGGGACGTCAGGGACCTGCGCCCGCAGGCACTGGCCGCGCTCGCCCAGATCGCCAACTGGGCCCAGTTGTCGCGCGGTGACGCCTACTGGCAGCACTTCGCCTCGATCGACCCGCTCGCGGCCATGTGGTCGCTCAGCATCACCGAGCAGTTCTACGCGCTCTGGCCGCTGCTCCTGCTCATGGTCTACGGGATCTGCCGCCGCTCGATCCGCGCGGCCGGCTTCGCCACCGCAGGGCTGTTCGTGGTCGCCGCGCTGGTCGCCCCGCTGATGTGGGACGGCGACAACAGCGACCGCCTCTACCTCGGCACCGAGACCCGGGCGGTCGGCTTCGCGGCCGGTGCCACCGCCGCCTTCGGCGTCTACCTCTGGCAGCGCGACAAGGTCCGCGCCGGATCCTCCGTCGGCGCCCGCGGGTGGCGCTCCCGGGTGCCGGGCGGCCCCGTCCTGCCCACCCTGGTCGGCACCGCGGCCCTCGGCGGCCTGGTCTGGACCAGCCTCTCCGTCGACAACTACCACGAGCCGTGGCTCTACCAGGGCGGACTGGCCGTGGTCGCGGCCCTCTCCGCCGTCCTCACCGTCTCGCTCTGCCAGGACCGGGGACCGCTGGTGTGGCTGATGTCGCTGCCCCCGCTGCGGCTCACCGGCACCATCTCCTACAGCCTTTACCTGCTGCACCTGCCGGTGTACTGGCTGCTCCAGAACTACGTCGACGACATCTCGCCGAAGCGGCTGCTGCTCATCGGCGCACCGCTCTCCTGGGTCCTGGCCTGGCTGCTGCACTTCGGCACCGAGAAGCTGCGGGTGCTGCGCTGGAGGTTCTTCCCGGCCGTCCCGTTGGTGGCCGTCACCGCCGCGGTGGCAACCGCCGGCGCCTGGTACCTGCCCGCCTGGGTGACCCACGACATGAAGTCCGGGCCGAGCGGCAAGCCTCTGGTCCTGCTCCTCGGCGACTCCTTCTCCCAGGACCTCTCGACCGGCCTGTACCGGCACGGCGACCGCTACCGCGTCGTCGACGGCGGGATCAGCGGCTGCGGGCTGTTCGGCCCGGAGAAGGTCCGCACCACCTCCCGGGAGGAGTTCGAGACCAGCCAGGAGTGCCGTGACCGGGCCGCCGCCTGGGAACGGCAGCTCGGCAGCGGACCGCAGGCCGTCGTGGTCCACCTCGGCTGGGACGCCGCCGAGCAGTACCTCGACGGCACCTGGCTCACCCCGTGCGACGAGGACTACCGGACCCGCTACGGCACCCAGCTCGGCCAGGCCGTGGACCAGGTCCGCCGGCGCGCACCGGGCGCCAAGGTGCTGCTGATGAACGAGCGGGTCGAGAACGGCGCCATCAACAAGACCTGGGGCACCTGCTACAACCAGCAGGTCACCGACTTCGTGAAGGCCTCCGGCGGCGCCGTCCGGCTGCTCGACCTCAACACCTTCTACTGCCCGTACGAGACCTGCGCCTGGAAGGACAAGGACGGCCACCTGGTCAGCCCGGCCAACGACGGGGTGCACCTCACCCCGGCCGGCATGCGGTTCGTCACCCCCTGGCTGGAGAAGGAGATCACCGCGGCCCTGGCCGGCCCGGCGCCGGGCCAGCCCGCCGCGGCGCCGACGGCGGCCGTCACTCCGACGCCGACCGCGACGGCCACGACGCCGGCACCGACGCCCACTGCGACCCCGACTCCGACGCCCACCGGCAAGTCGTCGAGCCACGCCCCCGCGAAGTCCACCCCCCGGCCGCCGTCCGCCAAGGCCACCGCGCCGCAGGGCGACGGTCACTAGGACGGCACGACACGCGACGGCGGGCCCCGGGGCTTCCGGCCCCGGGGCCCGCACCCGTCAGGAGGAGGGCAGTTCGTAGCTCTGCGCGAAGCAGGTGCGGATCGCCTGCTCCGAGGCGGGGCGCCCGGCGAAGTCCATCCGCGGGGTGTCCTCGTTGGTCGGCAGGGTCGGGTCGATGCCGAAGTAGAGCGACCAGAAGTACACCCCGCCCAGTTTGCGTTCCTGCGCCACCTGGCAGACCGCGGTGAACCAGGAAGCCTGGACCGCCTCGTTCAGCTCGCGCTTGGTGTAGAAGTCGCCGGGCGTCTTGAAGGCGCCCTTCTGCGCCGGGATGCCCACCTCGGTGAGCTTGGTGGCCGGCTGCGGCCCGGCCCCCCGCTTGTCCAGCCAGCTGTGCCAGCTGGCCACCAGGTCGGCCACCGGGGCGTCGTCGCCCGCCGACTTGGCGGGGAAGTAGGCGTCCACCCCGGTTCCGTCGGTCGGCAGCGCGAGCACGCCCTTGGACCAGTTGTCCCAGTTGGCGTCGTACACCAGCTGGCCCCGGAAGGTCTTCCGGGCCTGCTCGATCAGGCCGGGCCAGTGCGGGTCGTTCTCCAGCGAGTTGAACTCGGTCCCGATGGTGAACTCGGTCGCTGAGTGCTCCTGCGCGGTCTTCAGGTACGGCGCCAGGAAGGCGGAGTAGCTGGCGAACCAGGCGTCCTTGTCGGTGGGCGCGATGTTGCCGCGCCACACGCCGGTGGTGGCGTAGTTGAACACCTCCTCGTCCAGGATCGGCCGCACGGTGGTGCGCAGGCCGGCCCGGTGGGCGGCGTCCAGCAGCAGGGCCAGCCGCTCCGGGGACGGTGTGGTCGGCCGGGCGGCGACGGCGTTCGACTTGGGGCCGGTGGTGTAGTACGGGAACGACACCGACAGCGAGTTGGCGTTCAGCCCGACCACGTACTTGACGATGCGGTCGACCTTGCCCTGGACGAAGTTCTCCGGGTCTGCCGGGTCGTCCAGCCAGTACACCTGCACGCCCCACTCCGGGCTGCCCTTGGTCCACGGGCGGGCCACCTTGGGGCCGGTGTCCTCCACCGGAGGCGCGTCCTTGCCGAAGCCCCAGACCCGACCCTGCTCGGTCGGCGCGCCGGCCCAGTGCACCGCGGTGGGGCGCTGGTGATCGAACCTGATCGGGTGGTCCCCGAAGACCACCGGGATACCGACGGTGAGGGCGACCACCACGGTCGGGAGGATGAAGATGACGGGACGCTTCACGGTCGTGACTTCCGATCAGGCCGGCTTGGCGATGACGACGAACTTGTTCTCCTCGCCCTTCAGGAACTTGATCAGTCCCCTCAGGCCGCCCCAGCCCTCCAGGAAGGAGAACAGCGGGATGGCCGCCACCACGACGATCGGCTCCCACCACTTGCGCCGGTGGTTGGCCGAGGCGACCACGTTCAGCCGCAGCCCCTCCCAGTAGGTCCAGATGACGTAGGCGAAGTTGATCGACCAGATCAGCACCACGGACTGGGTGACCGGCGAGGTGTTCCAGGTGCCGGTGAACCACGCCACCAGCAGCACCAGACCGACGTGCTGGAGCGGGCCCAGCACCCAGCTGACCATGCCCATCCCGATGAACAGCCGGTACCGCAGCGGGATCGTCTTGTTGAAGCAGAGCGCGACCAGACCCCAGGCCCAGCGCTCGCGCTGCTTGAGGAAGTCCTTGACGCCCGCCGGCGAGGCGCCGTAACAGCGGCCGTTGAACCAGTCGCTGCGGCCGGGGTAGCGCTGGCAGAAGTTGAGCGCCATCTGGGCGTCCTCGACGATGGTGTTCGGTCCGAAGTCCCAACCGATGGTGGCCTCCACCGAGGAGCGCACGATCAGCAGCTCGCCGTGCACGCCGGCGATCGGGGTGCCGGTGCCGGTCATCGCGCGGAACCGGGCGATGTCGTCGGCGGGGCGGATCGCGTCGGCCAGCCAGGTGAAGGTGGAGACGGCGTTCTCCCGCGGATACGTCAGGATCCCCTGCGCCATGTGCTTGGCGTCGTCCCCGGCCCGGCGC
Source organism: Kitasatospora sp. NPDC034533 (assembly GCF_055575155.1). Classification (NCBI taxonomy): domain Bacteria; kingdom Bacillati; phylum Actinomycetota; class Actinomycetes; order Kitasatosporales; family Streptomycetaceae; genus Kitasatospora; species Kitasatospora sp. NPDC034533. The sequence continues at coordinate 21,244 of NZ_JBVITE010000058.1, read as the reverse complement.
TGCCGGTTGACGAACTGGGCGACGGCGGCGGCGGTGTCCGGGCCGACACCCGTGTCGTCGTCCATGTGCAGCACCCAGACGTCGTCCTCGGCCTCGCCCTCCTCGATCCGCAGCTCGTGCGAGTAGTGGTTGGCGCGGGCCTTGAACTTGGTGCCGTTGGGCGTCTGGTACGCCTTCGGCACGGTCACCACGCGGATCAGCGGGTGGCGCTCCGCGAGCTGGTCGATCTGCTCTGCGGCGGCGCAGCCCTCCTCGGTGAGGATGTCCACCCGCATCCACGGGAAGTAGGGCGGCAGGTGCTCGACGTACGAGAGCACCGAGCGCTCCAGTGCGGGGTAGGTGTCGTGCCGCCCGATGGTCGGCACCAGCACGATCAGGAAGTCGTCCTCGACGGGCGCGGCCGGGGTCATCCGGCTGACCTGGCGAAGTCGGCGGCGGACCATCAGCACGCCCTGGAAGCCGATCAGCACGCCGAACACCGGCATGCCCCACAGGATGGTGATCGCCCAGCCGAGCGGGGTGGGGTTGGGCACGTACGCCCACACCGAGAACCCGAAGATGATCAGGAAGGAGAGGTAGAACGGCGTCACCCGGGGCTTCCACGACATCTGCCGCTCGGCGAGCCGGGCCGCCTCACGGGACGTGGTCAGCACCGTCCGCTCGGAGGTGGTCGATGACATGGCGAAAGCGGTTCCTCGTCTGGTGTCGTCTCAGCCCCTCGCGGGGCACGGGTCGTTCGTGGGCGGTCGGCCCGGTGCGGCTCAGCCCTGCGGCGGACGGTCCGCGGGCGGCGCGATCGGGCCCGGAGGCCCCGCGGCCGGACTGCCGGGCTGCGGAGCGGGCCACGGCTGGGCCACGGCCGGCGGGTGCGCGGCCGATGGGTACGCCATCGGGGCCGGCTGCCCGGCCGGCACGGGTCCGCCCCAACCGGGCTGGGGCTGCGGCTGCCCTGGAAGGGGCTGCGGCCAGGCCGGCTGGGGCTGCGGGTACGGCTGAACCTGCGGCTGCCCCCAGGCGGCGGGCTGAGGCTGGAACGGCTGTGGCTGCCCGGACGCGGCCGGGGGCGTGACCGCCTCCGGCCGCTCCTCCCGCCAGGCCGCCCGGGCCAGCAGCAGGATCAGCGCCGTGGCGACGACCACCCCGAGCCCGAAGGTCGTGAGCTTGAGCCAGCCCTCGGTGGTGCCGGTGAACCACTTCCGCTGCGGCTCGTCCAGCAGCGCGCCGGTGAGGCTGCGCACCCGGTTGTACCCCTCGACCAGCGCGACGCCGGCCGCCACGCCGAGCGCCCACGTCCGGCCACGCAGCAGCAGGATGCCCGAAACCAGATACAGCAGGCCGTAGTTGAGGCTTCCGGTCTCGGCGGCCACCGAGGGGCCGCCGTAGTAGAAGACGCCCTTGAGGTACGTGGCGGCCCCGACCTGGGCGAAGCAGTTGTACCCGGCCCAGCCGAGCAGCACCGCACCCCAGCCGACGGCCACGCCACCGGCCACGCGCATCGGACCCGTCCGCGTCATCCCTTACCCCCCGCCCCCTCCGGGCCCGTCCCGGCCGTTCGCCCGCCCTCGGCTTCGCCGCCACAGGATGCCACACGCCGCAACGGAGCCGGAATTCCACCCGTTCGGCGCAGGCCCGGCGTACGGCCGGTAGCGCGGCCCCGACGCCGCGGCCCACCTCGCGGCGCCCGCCCCGGGTGCACCGCGGACTCAACGCACATGCAGCCCGCTCCAGTCGACGTTCGCGCCGAACGAGCCGGAGCCACCGGTGAGGGCCAGTGGACTGCGGTACGTCGCTTCGACGTCCGCGGCCGGGTTGCGCGGCTGGTCCGCGGTGAGGTTGTTCGCCGTCAGCGACTGCCCCCAGACCGTCCAGATCGTCCAGGGCGTGCGCCGCAAGGTCTCCGGCTGGCGGGAGTTGACCGGGACGGCGAAGGACTCGGCCAGCATTCGCGGCTTGCCGTAGGCGGACAGGCCGTCGTAGTAGCGCTTGGTCCACACCTCACCTGTGCCGATCGGGTGCGCCGGGCTGCCGCTGTAGTCGTCCACCCCGACCACGTCGACGAACTGCCCGCCCGGGTAGTAGTCCCAGGGATCCACGCCCGGGGCACCGTCCCACGACACCGGCGTCCAGGCGAACAGCAGGTTGTGCAGGCCCCGGGTCTCCACCAGGTACTTGTAGGTGATCTTCCACAGTGCCTGGTAGTCGGCCGGCTTCTGTCCCGACCACCAGAACCGCCGGGAGCAGTCCAGCACGTTCATCTCGTGGTACGGGCGCAGCAGCACCGGCACATCGTGGGCGGCCAGGTATTCCAGGTGGTCGGCCAGGTAGGACAGGTCGGTGATCAGCGCGCGGTACTCGGCGGTGTCGTGCGCGGCGTCCACGACCCGGCCGAACCAGTCGGGGTCCTTGGCGGTCGGCGAGTTCGAACAGAGGACCCGGTCGAAGGACTTGACGTCGGATCCGGGGTAGGGCTCATGGAAGGACATCCCGACGATCCCGGCCGGGGCACCGCCGTTGTCGGGCAGTTCGGTGCTGCTGCCGTCGCAGTTCTGCTGCGCGCCGGACGCCGCGTAGCTGCCGTCGTCGGCGCGCGGGTGGCCGCTCCAGACGGCGGTCAGCAGGTCGACGGCGTCGTCGGTGTACTGCCAGCCGGCCCGGCAGGTGGGCCAGCGGCCGGCCGAGTAGGAGCGCGGGTTGCCGACGCCCCAGCCGTTCTGGCCGTAGCCCGGGCCGAGGTCGGTCTCCACGAAGCCGGGCAGCTTGCCGGTGAGGTCGGCGGCCTTCTTGTAGTAGTAGCCGACCTGTTTGGTACCCCGGTAGTCCCCGTACCCGGGGTTGTTCCGCTCGTTGTGCGCCTCGACGTGCTGGCCGATCACCGTGCCGCCACTCTGCCCGGTGCGGGCCTGGGCCTCCAGGTCGGCGAGGAACTGCTGGACGGCGCGGGCGTTCGGCGAGGCCTGTGGATCCCTGGCCAGCAGGTCCCGGCCGACCTCCGGCGGCAGGGTGCGCCCGGGCAGGCCGACCGACACCGGGACCCGCGGGGGCTGTTCGTCGTCGGCCTTGCCGTCGTGGTCCAGCAGGACGACCGCCGCCGCGGCGACGACGATCCCGGCCGAGGCCAGGACGGCGGGCTTGCCGCGCAGGGCTCTGGGCAGGGCCACGGACCGCTCCTCCGGTTGCTCGCCGGCGCCGCCCCCCACGGACGCAACCGGAACACGCATGCGAAATGACTGTCCGAGAGCCTGCCACACTCCCCCGGTCCCCGCGAAGGACCCGCCGGGACCGGGGTGTCACGACGGGTCAGCCCGCCGGCGGGGTGCCCTGGACACCGGGCGCGGCCGAGGACGCCGCCTTGGCGCGCTTGAGCAGTTGCCCCTTCACGTGCTCGGCGAACCCGGCGGCGGCGGCGGTCGCCGTGGCGTCGGGGCCGTTGCCGCCCTTGGCCGAACCCTCGACCGTGAAGTAGTCGTACCGGCCCAGGCTGTTGTGCGTGCCGGTGCAGCCGGCGCCGGCACAGAACGCCGGCGATCCGGGGGCGGGCGCGCCCTTGAGCTGGCCGGTGAAGTTCTTCAGCGCGGTCTCGGCCTGGATCTTGTGGTCGAAGACCGCCACGCCGACGGTGACCGCGCTGTCGCCGGAGACGTACGTCGCCCGGAGCACCTGCTGGCACCCCTGGTCTCCGAGCACCTTGCCCAGCCCGCCGGTCGTGGAGTTGCCGTCCCAGCAGGGCGAGTCCAGCGCCACCACGACCCGGTTCCAGGTGGCGCCGTTGATGGTCACCTGGAGCGCGGAGAACAGCGCGCCCGCGTCCTGCGGCGCCGGGTCGCTGGCGGCCTCCCAGATCGGCTTCGACGGGTCGTCGGGCTGGCCGCCCTGCGAACCGGACACGCTCACGGGTGCGGTCGGCTGGGTGGACGAGACCGTCGTCGTGCCGTTGTCCTTCTTGCCCCGGAACAGCAGCACGCCACCGGCGGCCAAGCCGCCCACCACGGCGACCGCGGCCACCACGCCGATGACCTTCATCCGCCGACGGCGCTTGCCCTCGGCCTCGTTGCGGTCCGCGAGCGCGTCCCAGTCCGGCTCGACCCGCTGCGGCGGGACCGGCTGCTGGAGGTGCCACTGCGGCCGGGGCTGCGGCTGTCCCACCGGCTGGGGCTGTCCGAGCGGCTGCGGGTGCGGGTGCGGCTGCCCGACCGGCGGAGCCGACTGCGGCGGCTGCGGCGGCTGCGGCATCGAGGGAACGGGCTGCGCGACCGGCTGCGCCGCAGGCATCACCGGTCCGTACGAGGCGGGCGGCGGCCCGAAACCCCCGCTCGGCGGCGGCACCGGACCAGGCGCCACCGGCTGCTGACTCTGTGCGCCCCCCGGCCCGGCGGGAGGCGTTCCCTGCGGCCCTTGCCCGGGTGCGCCGGTTCCGTCGCTCATGCGCCCAGATCGTAGGGCATCCTCCTGACCGCCGAGCGTCCCGGTGACCATTCCGTATCGAAACCAGGACGCCCACACCCCGCTTCCGAGGCCCGCCCAGGTGTCCCGGGGCCTTCCCCAGCCGCCTCTCCGGTACCGCTGGTCATCACCCCGACACGCAACTCCGTACTACATCTGGGGTCGCTTCAGGGAGACACCACTACATGTATGCTCGCTTCTGCTGTCGATGCAGGGGAACCCGGTGCGAATCCGGGACTGCCCCGCAGCGGTGTGCGGGCGGCTCCAGCAGCCGTGACCGCGAGTCCGAGTACCTGCCGACGGCGTGCGCCACGGCCCTCCCGCAGAGGCCGCGCCAGCACGAGCAGTACCCCTCCGGGCCTCGCGGGCGGGCCGGGGAGTCACCGTCGCGCGACGCCGCCTGCGTTCGTGCCGTGCTCCCCTGCCCCGATCGGCCCGGCGGCCCCCCGATCACCGCCGCCGATCGCCGCCAGGAGAGAGCGCCTTGACCACCGCCGCCTCAGCCACCCTGCCCGCCCAGGGCACCGGTACCGCCTTCACCGACCCGACGGTCTCCGACCCCGGCGGCGCCCTGCTGCGGCTGCTCACCGACCGCAGCACCGACCTCACCGAGGTCGACCCCGGCCATGTCGCCGCCGCCGCGCTGCGCGGGCGCCACGCCGGCTCGGACTTCGCCGAGCTGCGCGGGCTGGCCGTGGACGCCGCCGCGTCGATGATCGCCGAGGACCCGCAGTACTCGAAGCTGGCCGCCCGCCTGCTCGCGCTGGAGATCGTCGACGAGGCGAACAGCCAGGGCTCGGTCTCCTTCTCCGCCTCGATCGCCGTCGGCCACGCCGAGGGCCTGATCGGCGACACCACCGCGGCCTTCGTCGCCAAGCACGCCGCCGCCCTGGACGCGCTGATCGACACCGCGGGCGACGACCGCTTCGAGTACTTCGGCCTGCGCACCGTGCAGTCCCGCTACCTGCTGCGCCACCCGATCACCCGCAAGGTGATCGAGACCCCGCAGCACTTCCTGCTCCGCGTCGCCTGTGGCCTGGCGGTCGGCGACACCGAGCAGTCCGTGCGCGAGGTCGCCGAGCTGTACGGCCTGATGAGCCGCCTGGAGTACCTGACCTCCTCGCCGACGCTCTTCAACTCCGGCACCCGGCACCCCCAGATGTCCAGCTGCTACCTGCTCGACTCGCCGCTGGACAACCTGGACTCGATCTACAACCGCTACGCGCAGATCGCCCGCCTCTCCAAGCACGCCGGCGGCATCGGCCTGTCCTACTCGCGCATCCGCTCGCGCGGCAGCCTGATCCGCGGCACCAACGGCAAGTCCAACGGCATCGTGCCGTTCCTGCGCACCCTCGACTCCTCGGTCGCCGCCGTCAACCAGGGCGGCCGGCGCAAGGGCGCGGCCTGCGTCTACCTGGAGACCTGGCACGCCGACATCGAGGAGTTCCTGGAGCTGCGCGACAACACCGGCGAGGAGGCGCGCCGCACCCACAACCTCAACCTGGCGCACTGGATCCCGGACGAGTTCATGCGCCGGGTCAACGCCAACGAGGACTGGTCGCTGTTCTCCCCGGCCGACGTGCCCGAGCTGGTCGACCTGTGGGGCGCCGAGTTCGACGAGGCCTACCGCAAGGCCGAGCAGGCCGGCAAGGCCGTCCGCACCATCCCGGCGCAGACCCTGTACGCCCGCATGATGCGCACCCTGGCGCAGACCGGCAACGGCTGGATGACCTTCAAGGACGCCTCCAACCGCGCCGCCAACCAGACCGCGCTGCCGGGCCGCACCGTGCACTCCTCCAACCTGTGCACGGAGATCCTGGAGGTCACGGACGACTCCGAGACCGCCGTCTGCAACCTGGGCTCCGTCAACCTCGGCGCCCACGTGGCCGCTGACGCCCGGGCCGACGACCTGATCAACGCCATGGACTGGGAGCGGCTGGACGCCACCGTGCGCACCGCCGTCACCTTCCTCGACCGCGTGGTGGACATCAACTTCTACCCGACCACCGAGGCGGGCACCTCCAACTCCCGCTGGCGGCCGGTCGGCCTCGGCGTGATGGGCCTCCAGGACGTCTTCTTCAAGCTGCGGATCGACTTCGACTCCCCCGAGGCCGCGCGGCTGTCGACGCTCATCGCCGAGCGCATCATGCTCACCGCGTACGAGCGCTCCGCCGACCTGGCCGAGCAGCTCGGCCGCCACGAGGCGTACGGCGAGACCCGCGCCGCCCGCGGCGAGCTGCACATCGACCACTTCCCGACGGCCGCCCCGCAGTGGGGCGAGAAGTGGGACGCGCTGCGCGCCCGCATCGCCGTCACCGGTCTGCGCAACTCGCTGCTGCTGGCCATCGCGCCGACCGCGACCATCGCGTCCATCGCCGGTGTGTACGAGTGCATCGAGCCGCAGGTGTCCAACCTGTTCAAGCGCGAGACGCTGTCCGGCGAGTTCCTCCAGGTCAACCCGTACCTGGTGCGCGAGCTCAAGGAGCTCGGCGTCTGGGACCAGCAGACCCGCGACGCGCTGCGCGACGCCAACGGCTCCGTCCAGGAGCTGAACTGGCTGCCGGCCGAGGTGCGTTCGCTGTACCGCACGGCCTGGGAGCTGCCGCAGCGCGCGCTGATCGACCTGGCCGCGGCCCGGATGCCGTACCTGGACCAGAGCCAGTCCCTGAACCTGTTCATGGCGGCGCCGACCATCGGCAAGCTCAGCTCGATGTACGCCTACGCGTGGAAGGTCGGTCTCAAGACCACCTACTACCTGCGTTCGCGCCCGGCCACCCGCATCGCCCAGGCCGCGTCCGGCACCGCGCGTGCGGCGGCGCCCGCGCCGGTGCCCGTGAACACCCCCTCCCTCACCCCGGAGCAGGAGGCCGCCATCGCCTGCTCCCTGGAGAACCCCGAGTCCTGCGAGGCCTGCCAGTGATGTCCCAGTCCGAAGACCGCAAGATGCTGCTCGACCCCGGCTTCGAGCTGACCCTGCGTCCGATGCGCTACCCGTCGTTCTACGACCGTTACCGGGACGCCATCAAGAACACCTGGACGGTGGAGGAGGTGGACCTGCACTCGGACGTCGCCGACCTGGCGAAGCTCAACGAGGGCGAGCGGCACCTCATCGGGCGACTGGTCGCGTTCTTCGCGACGGGTGACTCGATCGTCTCCAACAACGTGGTGCTGAGCCTCTACAAGCACATCAACTCCCCGGAGGCGCGGCTGTACCTGTCGCGTCAGCTGTTCGAGGAGGCCGTCCATGTGCAGTTCTACCTGACGCTGCTGGACACCTACCTGCCCGACCCGGAGGACCGCGCGGCGGCGTTCGCGGCGGTGGAGAACATCCCGTCGATCGCGCAGAAGGCCAAGTTCTGCTTCAAGTACATGAACGCGGTCGACCACATCGACTCGCTCCGGACGAAGGAGGACAGGCGGGCGTTCCTGCTCAACCTGATCTGCTTCGCGGCGTGCGTCGAGGGGCTGTTCTTCTACGGCGCGTTCGCCTACGTGTACTGGTTCCGGAGCCGCGGTCTGCTGCACGGTCTGGCGACCGGGACGAACTGGGTGTTCCGCGACGAGTCCATGCACATGGACTTCGCGATGTCCGTGGTGGACACCGTGCGCGAGGAGGAACCCGACCTCTTCGACGACGAGATGGCCAAGCAGGTCACGGAGATGCTGGAGGAGGCCGTCGAGGCCGAGCTCCAGTTCGCCCAGGACCTGTGCGGTGACGGTCTGGCCGGCATGAACACCGAGTCGATGCGGCAGTACCTGGAGGCCGTGGCCGACCAGCGCCTCGCGCGCCTTGGCCTGCCGATCCGCTACGGGTCGACGAACCCGTTCGGCTTCATGGAGCTCCAGAACGTCCAGGAGCTGACCAACTTCTTCGAGCGCCGGGTGTCGGCGTACCAGGTTGCTGTCGAGGGATCGGTGTCCTTCGACGACGACTTCTAGGTCGATGGATACGACAGGGGTGCCCCGCACGGCCACAGCCCGTGCGGGGCACCCCTGTCGGTTCAGTCGGTCGGAAACTCCCCGGACTTGACCCCGGCGAGGAACGAGACCCAGGCATCAGCCGCGAAGAGCAATGCCGGCCCGCGCCGGTCCTTTGAGTCCCGGACGGCCATTCCGCCGAGGACCAGCCGACTGGTCTCCACGCAGTCGTTCGCCTGCGCGCTGTGGCTGCTCTTGAACCAGTCCCGAGCAGCGACCTGCGGTACGGCCATCGCGCTCACACCCCTGTCTGGTCTTGTATTCACGTCTCAGCTGCAATTGCCGAGATCATATCCAGCGATTTCGCCGGGTTCAGGGCCGACGACCGAAGGTACTCGAAGACGAGCCCGTAGCCGTCCAGCTCTGCCTGGTTCTCCATGTAATGGCTGCTCGTCAGCGTCTCCAAGAAGACCGCTCCTGGGTTCGGAGAGTCCGTGAATCCGAACATCACGAAGGCTCCACAGGCACCAGCCGTCGCACCAACCTCCAGCGGCACCACCTGCAAGGTCACATTGGGCATTTGAGCGGCTGTGGCCAGGTGCTCCAGCTGTGCCCGTTGGGCTTTCCTGCCTCCGACCGGACACCTGAGCGCCGGCTCCCAGATGATCGCCCAGAATCTGGCCGGGTCGGCCCTGGAGAGGACTTCCTTTCGTTCCATCCGGATCTCGACCAGCTGGTCGATGCGCTCCGGGCGAACGGCAGCCGGATTGGCCTCCAACACTGCGCGTGCGTAGTGCTCAGTCTGCAACAAGCCGGGCACAACCATGGATTGCCAGGTACTGATGTACCGGGCGTCCCCTTCAAGCCCGAGGAAGTCGGCGTATGCCGGCGGAATGGTGTCACCGTAGTCGTGCCACCAACCGCGCTTCTTGCTGTCCCGGGCCAGCACCTCAAGAGCATCACGCTCCTTGCCTGTCGACCCGTACAGATCCAGCAGGATCCTCAGGTCCAGCCGACGGACGCCCGACGCCCCGGTCTCTATGCGGCTGATCTTTGCGCGGGAGCATGCAAGTGCCTGCGCCGCATCGTCCGTTCCCTTGCCCGCAGCTTCGCGAAGCCGGCGAAGCTCCGCGCCAAGCCGACGGGCGCGGACAGTCGGCTTCGGTTCATCAGGCATGCGCGATTCCCTTCACCAGACGAGTTAAGTGTGCCTTGTGACGATCCGTCAATCTAGCGCCACCGGTTCTGCATCGTTGCAGTTGATTCACTTGCAGGTTGCAGTGACACAGGTGCATGCTACCTGGAGTGCGAGCGTCGCCACGCAATGTGATCGAGGCGGGCTCATCACCGGGCATCCCCATGCCTTCTTCAGTCACTCTCACCTGCACACTCCAGAGGTGGCCCTGCCATGCCTGAAGACATCTCCCCCATCCCCACCGAGCGGAGCTGCTGGCTGCCCCGGCGTCGCGACTCGCCCCGCGCCGCCCGTTGGGCGCTCCACGACTTCCTCCTCCCCCACCCGTCCGGCGAACTCCTCGTCTTCACCGGCGAGTTGCTGGTCAGCGAGCTCGTCACCAACGCCGTCCAGCACTGCCACGCCCCGCTCAACCACCTGATCCTCGTCCGCTTCACCCTCTCCCCGGACGACACCCTCCGCATCGAGGTGCACGACACCGACAGCGAGAAGCCCACGCCCGACACCCCCTCCCCCACCTCCGAGACCGGCCGAGGCTTGCTCCTCGTCCAGGAGTTGGCCGAGAGCTGGGGCTGGTGCCCGCGCGAGGGCGGCGTCGGGAAGTTCGTCTGGTGCCACATCTCCCCCGAGGCGGCCGCCGCGTGAGCACCGTCCGCGCCAAGATCGCCGGCATCATGCCCCCCACCGACTTCCCGAGCGTCGACCACGCCCTCCCCGTCCTCTGGCAGCGGGTGCGCGACCTCCCCGTCCGCGAGGCCCACCGCGACTTCATCCGGCTCCTCATCGGCCCCGGCAGCGGCGGGAGCATCGCCAACCACCTCACCCGCTGCGGCACCTGGAGCACCACCCTCTACGTCGGCGCGATGACCGACTGGACCGCCCACCCGATCACCATCACCACCCGGCAGCCCTGAACTCCCCTGCCTCCGCCCGGCGTTCACGCCGGGCGGAGGCAGTCAAGACCGCCCGCCCTTGACGCTGCACCTCGAGATCCTTAGTCAATGACGCGCATAGTCGCGTCCGTGCATGGACGGCGCGCTGCCCACGCCCCTAACTTGGTCACAGGTTAGTCAAAGTGGCCCGAAACAAGGAGACTTCACATGACTGGACGCGAAGCACTCACTCGTCTCACGGGCAACGGAAGCGGCGAGTGCGGGGAGAAAGACTGCCCCAACATCTACCGCACGGAGAGGGGATCGTTCGTGGTTCAGGGCGACCTGTCGAACGTCTTCACCCCTCCTGCCGGAGAGGGCCTGGTCGAGATCCCCGAGAGTGTCCTGAAGGAGGCCGTCCGTGCTCTTGGCTGGTGACGCCTGGAATCAGTGCTTCGATTCCGTGCAATCGGAGGCGTGGCGCCTCGAAACACTCCCCGCCTACGCCATGCCACAGGAAGCGGAGAAACTCTCGCGGTTCCTGGCCGGCGAAAGCTCACCCGATGACTACACATCGGGGTGGATGGACGAGGTGGCGCAGTGGACGGCCGAAGGGAAGATTATCGGCCGCGTTCATATCGTTACCCGCCCGCTCTCTGACTACCTCCGGTTCGAGTTCGAGTACTACTACCGGCACCACGTGAGGGCTGGCGAAGAAATCCGCATCCTTGACGTCACAGGCCGGGAAAACCCGCTCCAGGCTGTTCAGGATTTTTGGATGTTCGACAAATCCAAGGTTGTCCTTATGAACTACCGGGCGGATGGAACTCAGATTAGCCGCCAACTTGCCGACGGCGACCCTGCACCATACATCGAGTATCAGCGGATCGCCGTTTCGGAATCGGTTCCGTTCCTGGAGTATGTCAGCTCGTGACGCTCCATCCCGAGCAGCTGGGCCACTCCAAACAGGAACTGGCTGCGACACTGAAAGAATTGCGGCAGCGAGCCGGGCTCTCTGGAGCCCGGCTCGCTGCGCGCTGCAACATGTCTCAGTCCAAAATTTCCAGGATTGAGAACGGAAAAAGCCCGGCCACCCTGGTTGACGTCGAACAGATCCTACGAGCCTTGAAGGCCCCTCCGGAGATACTGGCATCAGTCACCGAACTTGCCCGTCTGGCCAGCACGGACTGGCAAGGTCTCCGCAGGCTTCGACGGAAGGGGCTCCACCATAAGCAGCAAGAACTTGCCAGCTTGGAATCATCGTCTACCGAGTTCAGGTTCTTCCTGCTGTCGATGCTCACCGGGCTTCTCTCGACACCCGAGTACATCAAGGCCAGCCTTGCCCATCTCCAAGGTGACCAGAGCCGGCTCATCACACGGAAACTGAGCCGCCAGGAAGTTCTCTACGACACCGGCAAGAAATTCACATTCCTACTGTCAGAGATGGCGGTCAGGTGGCCGTTGATCCCTGCGCCGGCCATGGCGGTTCAGATCGATCACCTCTCCTCTGTTTCGAGACTTCCGAATGTGCGAATCGGCGTGATCCCCTTGAGGGGCCTCATGCCTGTAGCGCCGATGGACACCTTCACCGTCTATGACACCTCCCTCGTCACCATCGAAACAACCAGTGGAATTTTGGCACTCCGGGACCCGAAAGACGTGGAAATACATCTGAACGCCTACTCAGCCATGGAGGGATACGCCGTCTTTGGCGCGGAGATGAGAAACCTTCTCGAACGATGGTCCGATGAATTCCGCAGCCCGTCCCGGTAATTTATGCATCTACGCGCATGGGCATGGAAGTAATCGACGGTCGCGCCTAGCCTGGTGATTCGACTGAGAAGCCCAGAGCACGGGAGCCCTCCATGCCCACCGCGAAATGCGCAGAGCCGACCAGCACCCCGCGCCGCCGCACCCACGCGGAACTCATGGAGCTGGTGGACAACAATCCGATCCGCAAGGACCTGACGACCGGGCGCCTGGTCGAAATCGTCGGCGCTCAGAACGGCCGAGCGCTGGTCCGGCCCCTGTTCGAGCCGGACGCTCCCCCTCGGCAGGTGCCGGCCGACCAGCTCACCACCCGTATCGATCTGTGGCGTTGACCTTCACCCCTTCTTCTTCCGCCCAAGTCCTGGGCGGGGCGGGGCCGCTCCTCGCCGCCCCGAAGCGACACCGAAAGGTGCAGGCGATGACCGATCACAACCTGTACGAACTCGACCTCTCCCAGGTCGAGCTCACCCGCGCGTGCGGCGGCAACCAGGGCGGGGGCGACGACGGCGAGTCGTGCGTGACCCTCGGCGCCGTGCCGCAGGCGCCCGGCGTGTTCGCCCTCGGTGACAGCAAGCGTCCCGACCGCGGGCCCCTGCTGTTCACCACCGAGGAGCTGACCCGCGCCGGGATCGACCCGGCGCGGTTCGGCCTGTCCGTCTGACACCCCCCGCACCACCCCGGCCGCCCGCCCTCCGCTGCGGGCGGCCGGGGGCACCAACGCGCCCGAGGAGCACCACCGTTGCACTTCCACGGCTACGAATGGGCCGGTGACGGCCGGCTGTTGGCGAAGGAATCGGAGCGCCGCCCGGTCGAGGGCGGCGGCTTCAGGCTCTCGGACCTCCCGCCCCTCATGACCGGCTGGTGGCTGCTCCGGCCCGCCGCCCAGATCCGGGGCACCTGGGAGACCGCCGCCGAAGCGACCGAGTGGTTGGCGAGCCGCTACACCCGGCACACCCCCGACGGCGACACCTGGCTACCGCTCCCCACCCGCCGGCGGCACACGACCGCCCAACTGAACCAGGGCCTCGACGCGGTGTGGTCCCGCTGGGTCTCCGACAGCCGCTGGTCCGGCCACTACGCGATCGTCTGCCCCAACAGGGCCTGGCCGGACCTCCCTTGCCCGGCCGCCCGCGACTGAACGGCCCTGACCGTCGGTGCGCGCCGAGTCGCCGGAAACTATCATGAATGCTACGGTCGTATTCATGACGAAAGAAACTGGCGTCCACCCCACCGTGACCGAGATCCGGATGCCCCTCGGCACCAAAGCGGTCGTCTGGATCTTCTGCGGCACGGTCGGCGCCGGCCTCGGCTTCGCCGTCCCGTGGCTCCTCCAGTTCGCCGCCAGGCACCCGATCCCCTACGCGGACACCGTGAAGTTCCTCGGCTCGTTCACCTCCCCGGCCATGGTGATCGGCCGCCCGCTGGTGCTCGCCGCCGCCGGCCTCCTGTTCGGGCTCTTCCTCACCTACCACGCCGCCACCCTGCGCATCTCGGACGAGAGCATCACGATCATCGAAGGCGACGACAGCCGCCTGATCACCCGCGACCAGGTCGGCGGCGTCTTCAAGCACGGCGGCAAGGTCCGGATCGAGTCGCCGCTCGGACGCGTCCTGTTCGACGACGACGTCGAAGGCAAGAAGTCGGTCATCGCCTTGGCCTTCCGCCGCCACGGCTATCCCTGGGAAGGCGCCTGACCTCCCCGTGCGCCCCGTGTGGCACATTGGCCGGACGCCCCGGAGCCCCGGGGCCGCGTGATCGAGAACCGAGGTCTCCCGTGTCCGAATTCCAAGCCGCGCCGCGAACGGTCGTCGAGGCCTGCTTCGATCCGCAGGGCACGGCCGCGCTCGACTACGTCTACGACGTCGCCGCTGCGGTCGGATTGTCGGACCAGCCGGTGCGGCTCGCCGTCCGCCGACTGGAGGCCGCGGGCGTCCTGCGGCAGGAGGGACGGGGCCGCAAGGGCCGCCTGGTGCTGACCGACGCCGGGCGGCTCCGCTCGGACGCGGACGCCCGGTTCATCGCGCTCGCCTACGCCCAGGACGCCGGCCTCGCCCCCTGGGACGGACTCTGGCGCCTCTCCACCTTCTCTGTGCCCGAGCGCCGCCGGTCGGAACGCGACGCCCTCCGCACCGCGCTGACCAGGCTCGGCGCCGTCCCGCTCGCCCCCGGCGCCTACGTGAGCCCGCACGACCTCCTCGACGAACTCGCCGAGGAGGTCTCGGAAGAGACCGTCGGCACCTACCTGATCACCGCCGAGGCCACCCGCCTGACCGGCCCCGGCTTCACCGATCCCGCTTCCACCGCGGCGCTCCTCTGGCCCCCGGCCGAGACGGTCGAGGCCTACCGGCCCCTCGCCGACGCGCTCGCCGAGGAGCCCCTGGGCCCCGAGCGCGGTTCCGTCGAGCTCGTCGCCACCGGGCTGCGCCTGGCCGAGGCCTTCACCCACGCCCTGGAGCGCGACCCCCTCCTCCCCCCGGAGCTGCGGCCCACCCCCTGGCCCCCGTCCCGGATCCGGCGCGACTTCGGCGAGGCCTGGGCCGAGATCCGCGGCCGCACCCCGGATCTCTCGCTCTTCCGCGCCTTCGACCCGCGGCCCTGAGGCCCTGAGACCCTGAGACCTGAACAAACCTGCTTCGCCAGTATTCACCCGGACGGACGCGATAAAGAATTCCCGGATCGCGAATGCATTCGAGGAATGATATATCAATAATATGCTCGAATCATACAAGAAAGTATTGGTGTCGGGCGGATTGGGATTCGTCGGAAGACACCTGACCAACGCCCTTCTCATTCTGGGCAAAGAGGTGGCCATCATCGACAACGCCCGGACGGCGACGAGCATCGCCACCCCGCCCGGGGCCACCCTGCACCTGCTGGACATCCGCGAGGTCGACGCCATCGCCGATGCCGTGGACGACGCGGACCTGGTCTTCCACGTCGCCGCGAACGCGAACGGCACCCTGTCGGTGACGCAACCGCGCCTCGACTTCGAAATCAACGCGCTCGGCACACTGATCTTCGCCGAGGCCCTCCTCAAGGCCTCCGTCAGCCGGATGGTCTACGTCTCGTCCGCCTCCGTGTACGGAACGCCCCGGAAATTCCCCATGGACGAGGACCACCCGACCCGCCCCTTCGTGCCCTACGGCGCGTCCAAGCTCAGCGGCGAGATCACCTGTCTCGCCCTCCACCGCGCCTGCGGCCTGCCGGTGGTGGTCGGCCGCCCCTTCTGCGTCTACGGGCCCGGGGAGAACCCGCACGAGGCGATGGTCGAGGTCGGCCGCTTCCTGCGCTGGCACCTCAACCACCGGCCCATCCAGATCGTGGGCGACATCGACCGCAAGACCCGCGACTTCGTCCACGTCACCGACCTGGTCCAGGGGTTGCTGACGATCGCCGACCGCGCCGAACCCGGCGAGGTGTTCAACATCGGCTCCGGCACGGAGGTCTCGATGCGCGGCCTCGTCGAGGAGATCGGGCGGGTCACCGGCGTCACCCCCGAGGTCAGCGTGATCCCGGAGATCGAGGACGACACCTACCGGCTGGTCGGCGACATCTCCAAGCTCCAGGGCCTGGGGTACCAGCCGGCGATCACCCTGGCCGAGGGCGTGCGCGACCTGGCCGAACGCCTCGGCCCGAACCCCGAACTCCCCGGCAGCCCGACCATCTTCTCCGTCGGCCAGCACGGCGAATCCTGACGCGGCGAATCCCGGCCACCGCGAATCCTGACGCGGCGAGGGCCGGTGCGGGTGGTCCGCACCGGCCCTCGCCGTCCGCCGGCCGCGCGCCTTACACGTTCGGCACCGTCGCGTACTTCGGGGTGCCCTCGGCCATCTGCCGCAGGGCATCCTTGCGGTCCCGCTTCGACAGCTTGTCGATGTAGAGGGTGCCGTAGAGGTGGTCGGTCTCGTGCTGCAGGCAGCGGGCGAAGAAGCCGGTGCCCTCGACCCGGATCGGCTTGCCGTCCTTGTCGACACCGGTGACCGAGGCGTAGTCCGGGCGGGCCAGCTCGGCGTAGGCGGTGGGGACGGAGAGGCAGCCCTCGTTGCCGTCGTCGAGCACCCGGCGGCGGTCGGCCGGGTACTCCTCCAGCTTCGGGTTGATCACGTGGCCGATGTGGCGCACGCCGTCGTCGTCCGGGCAGTCGTAGACGAAGACCTTGAGGTCGACGCCGATCTGGTTGGCGGCGAGGCCGACGCCCTCGGCGGCGTACATGGACTGGAACATGTCGTCGATCAGCGCGGACAGCTCGCCGTCGAAGGCGGTGACGTCCTTGACCTCGCGGTGCAGCACCGGGTTGCCGACGACGGTGATCGGGCGCGCGGTGCCCTTGCTGAGGTCGGGCTCCTCACCGATCACCTTCACGGGCGTCTCGGGCGCCGCCCCCTCCACCTCGTGCTCGTGATCGTGCTCGTGCTGCTCGGCCTGCTCCGCCATGTCTTCCGCTCTCCTGAGGTCTACGCGTTACCTCACCAGGGTACTCAGCACACTTCTTCGAGATCCCGGTAAGCCCGGGTTCCCGGAGCCGCCACGACCCAGCGGTCCAGCAGGGTGCGCACCAGGTGGGCCGGGGCGGCGATCCCGCACTCGCGTTCGACCAGCCAGGACATCCCGGCCGCGCCGCCCTGGCTGAGGTGGCTGAGGTGGCCGGGGTGGGCGGCGTCCCCGTCGTCGTGCGGGTCGTGGTGGGCGGCGACGCCGTCGTCGGAGGCCATCCGGCTCTCCGAGCAGGCGCGGCACAGCAGCCGCACCGAGGAGGTCCAGTCCTCGGCGGCGTAGCCGGCGTCGGCGACCAGCCGCTCCAGCGCGTCCCGGTCCCCGGCGGTGGCGGCCTGGAGCAGCACCACGTAGGTCGGCACCGGGGAGGGCGCCCACAGCTCGATCTCGTCGAACACCGGGTAGGCGACTCCGTCGGTGACCCGCTCGCCGTGCGGGGCGCCGTCGTGCAGCACCACCTCGCCCCAGCGCCGGCCGGAGGAGGGCAGCGGGATGGACAGCACCTCGATCCGGGCCGGGTCCAGCCGCCGCCCCCAGACCACCTCGGACTCGCCGTCCGGGGAGAGCCGCACCGGGGTGGTGCCGAGGTCCAGGCTGACCGGGCCCTCCTGCTGCGCGCCGGGGCCGCCGGGCAGCTTGAGTCCGTAGGCCTGCCAGGCGCGGCGCGCCAGCGGCCAGTCCTGGAGGGCGGTGGCGGTGATGCCGAGGTTCCACCAGTCCGGGGCGCCGTGCTCGCGCTCCAGCAGGGCGACGGCGCGCAGACCGGCCGAGCGGGCCTGCTCCCAGTCCCGGCGGAACTTGTGCAGCAGGGCGAGGTTGAACCAGGAGTCGGAGAGCCACGGCTCCAGGTCGGCGGCCATCACCAGCAGCGCGCCGGCGTCCTCGTAGCGGCCGTCGCCGATCAGCGTGAAGGCCCGGTCGGTCGTCTGCCGCCAGGTGGCGGACGGCCGGTGCCGTGCCCGGTGGAAGATCCTCACGTTCGTCCCTGCCGTCGTCGTCCGCTCAAGTCCCGTGCCACCGTGCCCGTACCGCCTCGGTGAGGTACGGACCCGGGGCCCCGGGTCGGTGTTCCACGCTACGACCGCATCCAACCACGCCCGCCCCCGCCCGCGCTCCCCACCGCCGAGGTTGGGGCCCGCCCCTCCCCAGCCTGCCCGCCCGATCGTGCCCTCTCAACCCCTGACGGCCGCGGCCCGGCCTCCCAGGGGCCCTCGGCCCCGCTCCCCGTGCCGCCCGGCCGGACCCCGCCCGGCCGGACACCGGCCGGTCAGCCCCGGCCCGGCCCGCCGACCCGGGCCAGGGCGTCCACCACGCGGGCGTCGTAGACCCGGCCGCGGCCCAGCCGCAGCACCTCCAGCGCCTCCAGCCGCCCGACCGCCTCGCCGAGCCCCCGGCGGCGGGCCGCCGTGAGCAGGTCGTCGTGGGCGTTGGCGACCCGGATGATCCGGGACGCCAGCGGCACCGGACCCTCGCCGGGCGCGGGAGCGGTGCAGGGATCGGCCAGTCGGGCGACCTGCTCGGCGACCTGCCGGGGCACCCCGGTGCGGCTGATCACCTCGCTGCCCAGCCGGGCGATCCGCTGTTGCTCCGCGCAGGGCAGCAGCGCGGTGGCGCCGTCCGGCACCGGCTCGACCAGGGAGAGCTGGCCGACGTCGTGCATCAGCGCGGCGTACTCCAACAGGGCGAGCTCGCGGGTGCCCAGCCCCAGCTCGCGCCCCAGCGCGCACGCCGTGTCCGCGACCCGGCGCGCGTGGCCGTGCGGGGTGTAACCGGCCACCTCGGTGGCCCGGGCGAGGCTGGCGATGGTCTGTCCGGTGGTGGCCCGGACCGCGGCCGCCCGCCGGAAGGACACCTGGGCGAGCAGCAACGGGGCGCAGAACAGCGGCAGCGCCCACAGGCCGACCTCGCCGGCCGCGAGGCTGACCAGCATCCCGGTGGCGACGATCGCCGAGCCGATGCCGAACAGCGAGCGCAGCTCGTCCTCCAGCGCCGCCGGGAACCGCGGCCCGCCGCCGGAGCGGCGCAGCAGCGCCGCGAGGGTCGCGTCGCAGAGCGCGGCCAGCGCGGCGACGGCGGTCAGGAACGCCCCGTAGCCCGGGCCCTGGGGCGAGAAGCGGTCGACGGCGCCGCCGTTGTAGAGCGGCTGGAAGACGGCGGCCGCGAAGCCGACGGCGAGCAGTCGGCGGGCGGCGCCGTCGCGGCGGGCCGGGTCGGCCCAGGGCGGACGGCGGTGCGGGCGCTCGTCCGGGGCGCCCGGCAGGACGCGGCACGGCAGGACGAGGCAGGCCAGCCGGCCCAGCAGCAGGCCTGCGCCGGTCACGGCGACCACCTGGAGCGTGCCGTGCGCGGTCGGCACCCCGCGCAGCGGGCCGAGCAGGGCGTACGCCAGCGCGCCGGCCGCGCCGATGGGCGCCTGTTCCCGATCGCCCGGAAGGGTGATCCGGACGCATTCGCCGACCGCGATCAGCGCGGTGAACGCCAGTGCGACCCGGGGCTCCGGGAGCCCGCGCACCGCGACCGCGCCCAGCGCGAGCGCCAGCAGCGCGGCGGCTGCCGCGTGCACCGCGCGCGCGGTGCGCCCGCCGGGCGTGCGGCCGAAGAGCACGCGCCCCAGCACCTCCCCACCCGGGACCGCACCGCCCGGGAGCGCACCACCCGGGACCGCACCGCCGGGCGCCGCGTCCCCCGACGCCGTCCGGCCGGAGCCCGCGTGCCCGGGGGCCCTCACGGCTGCCCGGCCGCGGGGACGCTCCCGCTCTGGGGCGGCACCCGGCCCGGCGCCGCCCGGACGGGTTCGGGCACCCCGAGCGGGATGTCCGGCACCGCCTCGATGGAGTCCTCGGGGTGCACCACCGGCTGCCAGTCGTGCTCGGCCAGCGCCTCGATCAGCGCCCGCACCATCACCGGGTCGAACTGGCTGCCCGAGCAGCGCTCCAGTTCGGCGACCGCCTCGCCGACCGGGCGCCCGCGCCGGTAGGAGCGGGTGGAGGTCATCGAGTCGAAGGCGTCGGCGACCGAGATGATCCGGGCGAACTCGGGGATCCGCTCGCCGGTCAGCCCGCTCGGGTAGCCCCGGCCGTCCATCCGCTCGTGGTGGTGCAGGATCCCGGCGTGCGCCTCGCGCAGGAAGTCGATCCCGCGGACCAGCTCGTACCCGTACACCGGGTGGATCTCCACCGCCCGGCGCTCCGCCTCGGTCAGGGGACCGTTTCTGCGCAGCAGCTCGGTGGCCACCCCCAGCTTGCCGACGTCGTGCAGGATCCCGGCGAAGCGCAGGGTGCGCAGCCGCTCCGCCTCCATCCCGAGCTGAGTGGCGATCAGCACCGAGGCCCGGCCGACCCGTTCGCTGTGGCCCCGTGTGTAGGAGTCCTTGATCTCCACGGCCTGCACCAGCGACTGCACGGTGGCCTGGTGGGCGTCCCGCTCGCGCTGGCCCTGGGCGAACACCCAGGCGGAGATGGACAGCGGCAGCAGCGCCAGCAGCGCCGCGAACGCGCCGTACGGGCCCTGCCAGAGCACCGCGACCATCAGCCCGCCGGCCGCGTGCACCAGCACCGGCAACCCGCACACCGAGCGCGCCCCGCGCAGCAGCACCACCGCCCGGCGGTCCTCGCTGAGCATCAGCATGACGCCCACCACCGCCCCGTTGACCAGGCAGAACACCGCGACGGCGGCGAACCCGGGCAGCAGCGCCGCCGGGAAGCGGGAGCCCAGCAGCAGCTGCGGGCCGCGCAGCAGGTGGAAGGCGGCCGAGGAGGCGAAGGCGCACAGCGCGAGCTGGGAGCCGTTGAACAGCTGCCGCGGGCGGCAGCCGCGCCCGCTCGGCCCGCCGAGCAGCGCGGCCGGGGCGGCGACCAGGGCGGCGGCGGCCGGCGGGAGCATCAGCACCCCGGCGAACAGCACCGGGAAGAAGGCGTTCACCCCGGGCCGGGCGGGTGGCCGCTCGGGCAGCGCCGGGCGGCGCAGCAGCCGGCGCACCAGCACCAGGCACGGCGTGGGCAGGCCCTGGGCCAGCGACTCCCAGCACCCGTGCAGGAAGGCCAGCAGCCCGACCTCCGGCCAGTCCACCGGCGCGCCGAGCCAGCGCGGCACCCCGGGGACGGCCGCGGCGGGCAGCAGCGGCACCAGGCAGCACAGCGCCGCGACCGGGACGGCGACCAGGTAGCGCGTCGCCCCTCGCGGCAGGGTCGAGCCTCCACAGTCGGTAGCGATCTCGACCTCCCCGCCGTACGGACCCCGTGTTGCCTCAGCGCGTCGGGCGGACCGACGGTGAGTGTCCGTCAGGAGAATAGGCCGCCGCCCGGGCGCGGGGACGCATGATCCCGCAACGGCGCAGTTGGCGCACCGCCAACTCACTCGGACGAGTGAGGGCGCATGTGCGCAGAACGGGAGCGGGGGGGGGGGGGGGAAGCCCCCCCCCCCCCCCCCCCCCCCCCCCCCCCCCCCCCCCCCCCCCCCCCCCCGACCCCCCCCCCCCCCCCCCCCACCCCCCCCCCCCCCCCCCACCCGCCCCACACGACTTGGCCTGGCACAAAGGCCCGGCACGACGGACGGA
>NZ_JBVITE010000057.1:0-57415 GCF_055575155.1 Kitasatospora sp. NPDC034533 | reverse complement strand
CACGGAAGGCCCCCCCCCAAAACCGCGGGGTCCCCTGTCGTTGGCCGTCCTCACCCCCTTGCCCCCTGGCCCCCCCTTCCCCGGTCGCTTCCTCCCCCCCCCCGCCGCCGCCGACGACCCGTGGGGCGAGGACCACCAGCTGGCGCTGCACCTGTGCTACGAACTCCACGACCGGGGCCTGCCGGGCGTCCATCCCGAGTGGGAGTGGGAGCCCGGGCTGCTGGCCCTGCGGCGGGAGCTGGAGAGGTCCTTCCTGGCCGCGGTGCGCGCCGAGACCCACCCGGTGCCGCCGCTGCCGGACCTCCTGGAGCGGCTGCTGACGGAGCCCGACGAAGGCCATGGGCCCTCGTACTTCCTGCTGGCCGAGGGCGAGCGTCGGCACGCCCGGGAGTACCTGGTGCACCGCTCCCTCTACCACCTGAAGGAGGCCGACCCGCAGCTGTGGGTGCTGCCCCGGATCCACGGCCCCGCGCAGGCCGCGCTCATGGCGATCGCCTACGACGAGTACGGCGCAGGCCGCCCGGAACGGGCCCACTGCCTGCTCTTCGCCCGGATGATGGCCGCCTTCGGCCTCGATCCCGGCTACGGGCACTACCGGGACCTGGTGCCCGCGCCCATGCTGGCGGTGGTCAACCTCATGACCCTCTTCGGGCTGCACCGGGCGCTGCGCGGCGCCGCGGTCGGACAGTTCGCGGCCATCGAGATCACCTCCTCGCCCGGCTCGGCCCGGCTCGCCGAAGCCCTGGAGCGGCTGGGCGGGGGAGCGGACGGCACCCTGTTCTACCGCGAGCACGTCGAGGCCGACGCCGTCCACGAGCAGCTGGTGCGCCGCGGCGTCATCGAGGAATTGCTCACCACCGAACCCGATCTGGCCGGGGACATCGCCTTCGGCATCGCCGCCGCCACGGTGGTCGACGAGCGTTTCGCCGACCACCTGACGGGGGCATGGCGAGCCGGGCGGACGTCGCTGCGCTCACCCCTCGCCGACGTCGCGGTCTGACGCGCGGTCGCGCTCCGGCGCCCGGCGGCGGGCCCGGCCGCGCCGTCGGTGGCTGGTGTCGCAGAACGGGTAGGTGCGGCTTCGCCGGCACGCGCACAGGGCCACCACGGGACGCTCGGAGAGCCGCCGGACGCCGTCCGGGAGGACCACCTCGACCGGCCCCTCGACCAGCAGCGGGCCGTTCGGGACGACGACGACCCGCGTCGCCGGCCGGTCAGTGCTCGCGGACACCGCGCACCACCACCAGTTCCTCGTCACGCTCACCGGGCCCGATCAGCCCGAGCCGCTCGAACAGGCCGGCGCGGGCCGTCATCACCGGGCCGAAGGGCTGGCGCCGCCGCGCCGCCACCGAGGTGCGCAGCCCGGCCGCGCGCAGCAGCGCCACCGTCGTCGGGACGTCCGCCAGGGCGGACTGCACGATCAGCAGCACACCGCCGCCGTCCAGGACCCTGGGCACCGTCCGGCAGATCCGGTCCAGGACCAGCCGGCCGTCCGGTCCGGCGTCCCAGGCCAGGGCCGGGCCCCGGCCGGGAGCCACCCGGCCGGGGCCGGTGGGGACGTACGGGGGGTTGGCGGTCACCAGGTCGAAGCGCCCGTCCGGGACGGGGGCCAGCAGGTCGCCCCGGCGCAGCCGGATCCGGCCGCGGTGGAGGCGGGTGTTGCACCAGGCGGTGGCCACCGCACGGGCGGACAGGTCGACCGCCGTGACCCGCGCGCCGCTGCGCGCGGCCGTGAGCGCCACGGCTCCGGTCCCGGTGCACAGGTCGAGCACCCGGCTGGAGCCGTCCAGTGCCTCCCGGCGGACACAGGCGCTCAGCAGTTCCGTGTCGCCCTGGGGGGAGTAGACCCCGGGCGGTCGAAGCAGCAGCATGCCGGGCGGCTGCCCGCTCCGGCGGCGTTCACACCTGCCACACCGGCATCGCGATCGGGCCTGGCCGACGGGTACCGGATGACGGCGCGCTCCGAGGGGGCGACCCTGGTGGGGTGGACGACGCTACCGGGCGCGGGCCCACGCCAACCGTCGGTGTGGAGGAGGAGTACTTCCTCGTGGACGCGCTCACCCGCGCCGTGGTGCCGGCAGGCCCGCGGCTGGCCGCCCGCGCCGCCCGCACGCTGGGCGAGCTGGTGTCCGGGGAGTTCACGGACCTCCAGGTCGAGGCCCGGACGCCGCCGTGCGCCACGATGGACGAGCTCTCCGGGTGGCTGACCCGGCTGCGCGGGGAGCTCGCCGACCGCGCCGGGGCCGAGGGCCTGGGACTGTGCCCCAGCGCGACGCCCGTGATCGGGGGCGCCGGCGCGGCGCCGGTGGGCGACCACCCCCGGTACCGCGACGGGGTGGAGCTGTTTCGGACGATGGTGGACGACCTCGCCCTCTGCGCCCTGCACGTCCACGTGTGCCTGCCCGACCGCGAGGTGGCGGCGCTGGTCGGCAACCACCTGCGGCCGTGGCTGCCGCTGCTGGTGGAGATGAGCGCCAACTCGCCGTTCCACGCCGGGCGGGACACCGGGTACGCGAGCTGGCGCTCGGTGCTGCGGCTGCGCTTCCCCTCCCTCGGGCCGCCCCCGCGGGTCGACTCCTTCGAGGACTACCGGCGCGTCGCGGCGGCGATGGCGGAGGTCGGCGGCAGTTCGTTCGCCGAGCTGCCGTTCTGGGACACCCGGCCCCACCCGCGCCTGCCGACGCTGGAGGTGCGGTGCATGGACGTCCCCGCCGAGACCGGCGACTCGGTCGCCCTCGCCGCCGTCGTGCGGGCCCTGGTGCTCACCTCCGCCCGCCTGGTGGAAGGCGGCGACCCGGGCCCCGGCCTGCGCGGCGAGCTGCTGCGGGGCGCCTACTGGTACGGCACCCGCGACGGCTGGCCGGGCCCGGGCGCGGACGCGCTGAGCGGGCGGATGCTGCCGGCCCCGGAACGCGCCGGGCGACTGGTCGAGCACATCGGCGCCGCGCTGGAGGAGCTGGGGGACCTGGAGCGGGTCACCGCCTTCGTCGACCGGCTGGCCACCCGGGGCAGCGGTGCCCACCGCCAGCGCGCCGCGCACCGGGCGGGCGGCCTGCGCGCCGTCGTGGACGACCTCGCCGGCTGCATGCTCCCGCCGGAGCGCCCCGCCCCGGGCGGCGCGGCGGCGGCCCGGCCGGGCCGCGCTCATCCGCACGGCGGACGCCACGGGGGTGCGGCCGCCCGGGGCGTGCCAGCGTGGAGGGACACGGCCGGACACGCGCGGGGAAACGGACCCGTGCCGGGGACCGGCCGGGAGCCCTGGGAGCAGCCGATGGACGAGACCTCTGAAACGCCCCCCGGCCGGGCGGGCGGCGCCGCGCCGGACGGGCGGGCCGAGCGGGTCCGCCGGGACGGCTACGCCCGGCTGGGCGCCGCGGACCTCGGCATCGACGCCGGTGCCCTCGCCGCGGACTTCGCCGAGCTGGCCGCCGCCTACCGGGACCTGCCCCGGGATCCGTACGCGCGGGCGACCAACCGGTTCCGCCGCTACTCGCACGCCGTGTACCTGCCGTGGACCGGCGAACTGTCCTACATCCCCGGCGCGCCCGACGAGGAGTTCGGCACCGTCACCGAGTACTGGCAGGACGAGCACAACCCGGAGTACCCCCGGGTGCTCCGCAGGCTGCCCGACATCCCGACCGCCCTGCACCGCAACCGGCTGCTCGACGCGCTGATCCACGCCGACCTGGGCCATGCCCTGTGGCTGGAGGACCTCCACCGCGCCCCGGTCTACGTCGGCGTCCACCTGATCTCGCTCGGCGTGCGCGGCCGCGAGGAGGTCGCCGTCTCCTCGCCCAACTGCCTCCACCAGGACGGGGGTTCACCGGCCACCTTCACCTTCGCCCACCTCGTCGGGCGGCGGAACGTCGAGGGCGGCGAGAACGTCATCGCCACGCCGGAGAGCGCGGGGCGGCAGCCGGACTCGCTGCCGGCGGAGGCCGTCCACGACCGGTTCGTCCTGACCGAGCCGCTGGACGGCTACGGCGTGCACGACTGCCGCGTCAGCCACTACGTCGGCCCGGTCCGGCTCGGCGACGGGGGCGAGGAGGGGCGGCGCGACATCCTGATCGTCGGCATCGCCCCCTACGCGCCCGGGCTGTAGCCGCTGACGACGATCCGGCCCTCGTCCTCCGGCTCCTCCGGCTCCTCCGGCTCCTCCAGCTCCTTCAGCCCGAATCGCGATCCGGACGGTTGCGCCGGGGAGAGCGGGGCAGGCGCACGGTCGGCCGGGAACGCCCCGGCCGCACCGGAGGAGGAGAACCCGATGAGCATGGTGAAGGAATCCGTGGACGTGGCGGTGCCCCTGCACACCGCCTACAACCAGTGGACCCAGTTCGAGGAGTTCCCGCGCTTCATGGAGGGCGTCGACTCGGTGACCCAGCTGGACGACCGTCACAACCACTGGCGCACCAGCATCGGCGGCGTCACCCGCGAGTTCGACACCGAGATCGTCGACCAGAAGCCCGACGAGCGGATCGCCTGGCGGACGGTGGGCGGCGAGGTGGACCAGAAGGGCATGGTGAGCTTCCGGGAGCTGGACGACGGGAACACCCGCGTCTCCATGTCGATCGACTTCCAGCCCGAGGGCATGGCGGAGAAGGCCGCCGACGTCACCGGCGTCGTCGACCGCCGGGTGAAGGGGGACCTGCGGCGGTTCAAGGAGTTCATCGAGGAGCGCGGGCACGCGGAGGGCGGCTGGCGGGGGCGGATCAACCCGGGCTGATCCGGCGCACGCACACCCTCGGGAGGTCCACGCACCAGGAGGAGACATGACCCAGCACGGCAAGGTCCTGGCGATCGTGACGAACTACGGCGTCGAACAGGACGAACTGCTCGTCCCCGTACGGCATCTGCGCGAGAACGGCGTCCACGTCGACATCGCGGCACCCGAACGGGACGGGATCCGCACCCTGGTCGGGGACAAGGACCCCGGCGAGACGGTGAGCCCGACCCTCACCCTGGAGGAGGTCGACGCCACCGGCTACGACCTGCTGCTCATCCCGGGCGGCACCATCAACGCGGACACCCTCAGGCTCCAGCAGCCCGCCGTGGACACGGTGCTCGCCTTCACCACCTCGGGGCGGCCCGTCGCCGCGATCTGCCACGGCCCGTGGCTGCTGGCCGAAGCCGGGGTCGCCTACGGCAAGCGGCTCACCTCCTACCCGTCCCTGCGCACCGATCTGGCCAACGCCGGTGCCACCTGGACGGACGAGCCGCTGGTCACGGACGACGCCAACGACTGGCGGCTGGTGACCTCGCGCAACCCCGGCGACCTCGAACAGTTCCTGCGCGGCATCGACGCCGCGCTGCGCACCCGGGCCGAGGCGGGCGCCCGGAGCTGAGCACCGACCCTCCGGGCGCCGGCACGTCGGAACGAGTGCCGGCGCCCGGCGGTGTCGTGCCCGCTGACAGGAGCCCGCCGACCCGGGACCGAGGAAGGCGCCG
Organism: Kitasatospora sp. NPDC034533; assembly: GCF_055575155.1. Classification (NCBI taxonomy): domain Bacteria; kingdom Bacillati; phylum Actinomycetota; class Actinomycetes; order Kitasatosporales; family Streptomycetaceae; genus Kitasatospora; species Kitasatospora sp. NPDC034533. The sequence continues at coordinate 51,970 of NZ_JBVITE010000057.1, read as the reverse complement.
ACCTCGAACCGAGGAGGGCGCCGGCCTCGAACCGAGGAGAAGCGGAGGTCCGCCGGGCCCGCGACGTTTCCGGCCCCCGGCCCTGGGAAGCCGCCCGGCAACGGAGCCCAACTTCCCTGGGACACATCATGACCACACCTGACCCCGACCCGGAGCGCACACCGGCGCTCGACGAGCACGGCACCCTGCCCGGCGGGGACACTCCGCCGGCGGAGGGCGGCATCTCGGGCATCTCCCACCCCGAACCCGAGGAACTGCGCACGGCCTGGGGCATCTGGCCCGCGGTCGTGATCGTGGTGCTGGCCCTGGCCGTGTCGGTCATGCTCGCCGCCATGATCTTCGTCGGCTGAGCGGGTCCGCCGTTCGCGGGCCGCCACGCGGCGGCCGTGGTCCTGTTTGTCCGCGCAGGACCGGGCATACGCACCCGTAGGACGCCTGATCGGAATCGACCATGAACGAGCACGCAGCCACCGCATCCACGCCCCCGTCGGCAGGGGCGAGTTCGACCCGGCCGGTCGACGCCGTCGTGTCGGCCGTGCGGCACGCCCCGGGCGTCGGGGCCGTCGGCGGGATGGTCGACGGCATGCTCGACGCCGTCGGACTGGTGTCGCCGCGCGCCAGGCGCCTCGCCGCGTACACCGGTGCCGGACTGCTCGGAGCCTTCGGAGCCGTCGACTGGCCGGTGGCGGCGGCCGGCGCGGCCGCCGTATGGCTGACCCAGGCGCGGCCCGCCCGCGCCGGCGCTCCGGCCGAGGCGGCTCCCGCGCGCCAGGAACGCCGGGCGAGCCAGGCGAGGCCGAGCGCACCCAAGGCAGGGGCGGGCAAGCCGAAGGCGACGCCGAGCGCACCCAAGGCGGGGCCGGGCGCCGCGAAGACGAAGAAGGCCGCCGGGCCCGGCCGGACGACCACCCGCAAGACCAGCACCCAGCGCCGCACGAGCGCCTCCGCCGGGGCCGGACGGAGAACGGCCTGACCGGGAGCACAGGGAACCATGGTCCTCCGCCTCGTGACCCGCCTTTCGGCCGCCGGCCTCGGACTGACCGTCGCCGCGCCGGTCGCCCTCGCGCGCACCGCGCTGCCCGCGGCCCGCACCGCCGCCCGGATCGCCACCGAGGCCGCCGGGGCCGGTGTCCGGACCACGGCGCACACCACCGGAGCGGCCGCCGCCACCGCCCGGCGCGTGGGCCGGGTGACGCACAACGCGATCGAAGCCGGCCGGGGCTACTGGCAGGCGGGCACCCGGGTCCAGGTGCCGCTGCGCCCGAGCCGGACCGCCGCCGACCGGGTGCGGAGCGTGGAGGCCTCGGCCCGGAAGGTGGCGCTCGCCCTGGCCACCCGACCGGACGTGGTCGCCGCCTACTGGGACGGCGGGCTGGCCCGGCTCGTCGTCCAGCTCACCGAGGACGCCGTCGCCGAGCACGTCGTCGACCGGGCCACCGAACTCGCGGCCGACCAGCACCTGGAACGGGCGGACGCGGAGGTCCCCCAGACCGCCCACCCCGGCCGGACCGACAGCGTGCGCGCGCAGGCGATCGCCCTCGGCTGCGACGCCGTCGGCCTCGCGACCGCCGTGGGGGCGCGGACCGTCCGGCTGCGCACCGCTCCCCGGCTCGCCACCGCCACGGCCTCGCTGCTCCGCGAGGACCCGATGGTCCGCACCCTGCTCCGCCGCCGGCTGGGCGACGCCGCCGGCGACTTCGTCCTGGCGGCGGGCGGGGCGGTGGCGTACGGCATCGGGCAGTCGCCCGCCGCGCTGGCCCTGGACGCGGTGCTGCGGACCGGCCGTCTGATGGAGACGATCGCCGGCGCCGCCGCGTTCGACACCGCGCACGACACCGTCTGCGCGCCCGGGCGGCTGAGCCTCTCGGGCGAGGGCCTCGCCCGGCCGGCGTTGCGCCACCCGCCGAGCGAACGCTTCGAGGACCAGGCGGTGGGCAACACGCTCCTGGGGTCCGCCGCGGCCCTGCTGTTCACCCGGAACGCCGCGGAGGCGGCCGAAGGGCTGGTGGCGGGCAACCCGAAGGCCGCGCGCTACGGCCCGGCCGCGTTCACCGCCGCCCTCGGCACCGAACTCGCCCGCGAAGGCGTCCTGGTCCGTTCCCCGGACCGGCTGCGCCGGCTGGAACTCGTCGACACCGTCGTCCTGCACCCGGACTCGCTGCGCGGCGCGGGCCGGACCGTCCTGGAGGTCCACCCCAACGCCGACGGCTGGGACCACGACCGGCTCTGGCAGGCCGCCGAGGCCGCGCTGGCACCGCCGCGAGCCGGCCCCGCGCTCGAACTGCGCCCGGTGCCCGGCCGGCCAAAGGACGACACCGGCCTGATGATCGCCGCTGCCGACGGGAGCGACGTCGGCACCGTCCTGGTCGGCCGGGAGATCGACCCGCTCGCCGAGGCCGCGCTGGACGCCGCCCGCCGGGCGGGACTCCACGTCGTCGTGGCCGACGACGGGACGCTCGGAGACTTCGGCGTGCTCGCCGATCAACTCATAGGCGCGGAGCGGCCGTTGGAGGACATCGTCCGTCAACTCCAGCGGCAGGGAAAGGTGGTGCTCACCATCGCCCGGGTACCGGCCGACGGCACAGGCGAGTTGACGGACGACGGGCGGGAGGTCCTCGCCGGGCTGCTCCGCAGCGACCTCGCCGCCGCCGTCGTCGACGACCGCAGCGCGGTGGTGTGGGGCGCGGACCTCCTGCTGCTGACCGGGCTCGCGCCGGCCTGGCGCCTGCTGGCGGCGATCCCCGCCGCCCGGACCGTCGCGCGGCACTCCGTGATCCTCGCCGAGGCCGGGGCCGCGCTGTCCGGGCTGCTGGTCCTCACCCGGGGCCGGCGCGGGCACGGCACCCTCCCCGTGGCGGTCCGGCTCTCGCCCGTCAACCTCGCCACGGCCCTTGCGCTGGGCTCGGGCTGGCGGGCCGCCCTGCGCGTGAGCGCCCGGAGCGTGCCGCGTCCGCCGCCGCGCGTACCGTGGCACGCCCTCGCACCCCAGACGGCGCTCGCCCGGCTGCGGGCCGTCCGCCGCCCGGCGCCCCCGACCGGCCTGCGCGCCGCCGCCGAGGGTGCGCGGCGGATCCTCCGGCGGCCCGCCCTCGCACCCGTGCGCGCGTCGGGCCGGCTGATCGCCGCGACGCGCTCGGAACTGGACGACCCCCTGACGCCGGTCCTGCTGGTCGGCGCGGCCGCGGCGGCGCTCCTGGGCTCGACCGTGGACGCCCTGCTGGTCATCGGCGCGCTGACGATGAACGCGCTGATCGGCGGGGTGCAGCGGATGCGCGCCGAACAGGCCCTGGCCGCACTGGAGATGACGCAGCACCGGACCGCCCGCGTGGTGGCGGGGGAGCGGACCGGGACGGTCGACTCCACCGAACTGACGCCCGGCCAGGTGATCGAGCTGACCACCGGTGACGTCGTCCCCGCCGACGGCCGGCTGCTCGACGTCGACGACCTGGAGGTCGACGAGTCCGCGCTGACCGGCGAGTCCCTGCCCGCCGCGAAGCAGCGGGACGCCACCCCGGAGGCACCCGTCGCGGACCGCCGGTGCATGGTCTTCGAAGGCACCACCGTCGTGGCCGGTCACGCGCGGGCCGCCGTCGTCGGCACCGGGGACGACACCGAGGCCGGGCGGGCCGCTTACCTCGCCGCCCGCACCCCGCCACCGGCCGGTGTCCAGGCGCGGCTGCGTGAACTGACCGACCGCAGCCTGCCGTTCACCCTCGCCGGCGGTGCGGCCGTCGCGCTCCTCGCGGTGCTGCGCGGGCGACCGGTGCGCGAGGCCGTGCGGGGCGGGCTCGCGGTCGCGGTCGCCGCCGTGCCGGAGGGCCTGCCGCTCGTCGCCACCGTCGCGCAGCTGGCGGCGGCCCGCCGGCTCAGCCGGCACGGCGTCCTGGTCCGCACCCCGCGGGCCCTGGAGGCACTCGGCCGGATGGACACCGTCTGCTTCGACAAGACCGGCACCCTGACCGAGAACCGCCTACGGGTGGTGCGCGTCGCCACGGCCGACGGCGCTCCGAGCCCCGCCGACGACCCCGCCGTGGTGCCCGTCCTGCGGGCCGCCGCCCGGGCCTGCCCGCCGGCCGCCGACGACACGGCCGTCCACGCGCACTCCACCGACGAGGCGGTGCTCGCCGCGGCCCCGCAGGACCTCGCCTGGACGCCCGCCCAGACGCTGGCCTTCGAGGCCGCCCGCGGCTACGCCGCCGCGACCGGGACCGACGACGACGGCCGCGACCTGCTCGTGGTCAAGGGCGCCCCCGAGAGCGTCCTGCCGGCCTGCCCGGCCGCGGGCGACCGGCAGGCCGCGACCGTGGGCTCGCTCGGCGCCGAGGGCCTGCGGGTCCTGGCCGTCGCCGCCCGGCCCCTCGACACCGCCGGCGAACCCGTGGACCGTCCGCTGGAACGCCTCGAACTGGTCGGCTTCGTCGCCCTCGCGGACACCCCGCGCGCCGGGTCCGCGGAACTCGTCGCCGGCCTGCGCGGCGCCGGGGTGCGGCCGGTCATGCTCACCGGAGACCACCCGGCCACGGCCCGCGCGGTGGCCGTCGCCCTCGGCTGGCCCGAGGACGTCGAACTGGCCACCGGCGACGACCTGGCGGGCCTGGACCGGACCGGCCGCGCCGCCCGGCTGCGCGACTGCGGCGTGGTGGCCCGCGTCGCGCCGGAGCAGAAGGTGCTGGTCGTGGAGGCGCTGCGGGAAGCCGGACGCGTCGTGGCCATGGTCGGCGACGGGGCCAACGACGCCGCCGCCATCCGCTCCGCCGACGTCGGGATCGGCATCGCGGCCCGCGGCTCGGCGGCCGCCCGCAACGCCGCCGACCTCGTGGTCACCGACGACGAACTGACCGTCCTGAACGGTGCCGTGGCCGAGGGCCGGGCCCTGTGGCGCAGCGTCGCGGACGCCATCACCATCCTGATCGGCGGCAACGCGGGCGAGATCGGCTTCTCCCTGCTCGGCACCGCGCTCTCCGGCCGGGCCCCGATGTCCACCCGTCAGATCATGCTGGTCAACCTGCTGACCGACATGTTCCCGGCCATGGCCGTCGCGGTCACCCCGAGGGACGACCCGCCGGCCGGGCCCCCGGCCTCCGAGGACCCCTCGGCCCGGCACGGCCCGCCGGCCGACGGGCACGCCCCGCCGACGGGCGGCACCGCCCTCGACGCGCCCCTCGCGCGCGGAATCCGGCACCGGGGCATCGTCACCGCCCTGGGCGCCACCACCGCCTGGCTCATCGGCACCGCCACCCCCGGCTCCGCCCGGCGCACCAGCACGATGGCCCTGTGCGGAGTCGTCGGGGCCCAGCTCGCCCAGACGCTGACCGGGCGGCGGCGCAGCCCGCTGGTCCTCGCCACGGTGCTGGGCTCGGCCGCCGCCCTCGCCGTCGTGGTGCAGACCCCGGGTGTGAGCCGTTTCTTCGGCTGCACCCCGCTCGGCCCGGTCGCCTGGGCGGGCGTCGCCGCCTCCATCGCCGTCGCCCTGGCGGCGCCCCCACTGATCCCGCAGGTCGAACGCCTGCTGCGCACGGCCCTCGCCAGGGTCCTGGCGGCGCGGCGGAACGAGAGCCGGAGGCACGCACCGTGAACGGCACCCTCACCGAATACCACCGGCGCCGGGATTTCGCGAAGACCGCCGAGCCGGAGGGCGGCCGCGACAGACCGGGGGAGCGGCCGTCGTTCGTCGTGCAGATCCACGACGCCACCGCCATGCACTTCGACTTCCGCCTGGAGGTCGACGGCGTCCTCAAGTCCTGGGCCGTCCCCAAGGGACCGTCCCGCGATCCGCACGACAAGCGCCTCGCGATGCCCACCGAGGACCACCCGCTGGAGTACCGGGAGTTCGAGGGAGTCATCGCCGAGGGCGAGTACGGCGCGGGCACGGTGATCGTGTGGGACGAGGGCTCCTACCGCAACCTCTCCACGAACCGGGCGGGAGAGGAGATCCCGCTCGCCGAGGCGCTGGAGCGCGGGCACGCCTCCTTCCGCCTGAGCGGGCACAAGCTGCACGGCGGCTACTCCCTGACCCGCATCCGCACGACCCGCCCCGGGGACCGGGAGGCCTGGCTCCTGGTGAAGCACGCGGACGCGAGCGCCTCGGCCGACGGCGCCACCGACCCGACCAGGGCGCGCTCGGTGCGCACCGGGCACACGCTGAAGCAGACCCGGGGCGCGGCATGACCCCCGGGGCGCCGCGCGCCGGCCGTCGCAGCGCCGGGCCGAGCCGCCCCGACAAGGTGCTGTTCCCGAACGGCGACGGCATCACCAAGGCCCAACTCGCCCACTACTACCGGACGGTGGCCCGCCGGATGCTGCCCCAGCTGCGCGGCCGCCCGCTGATGCTGGAGCGGCACCCGGACGGCATCGACGACCACGGCTTCATGCAGAAGGACGTCCCCGAGCACTTCCCGCCGTGGGTGCACCGGGCCGAACTGCCCAAGGAGGACGGCACGGTGACGTACGTGGTCTGCGACGACACCGCCACCCTGCTCTACCTGGCCGACCAGGCGTGCACCACCCCGCACCGGTTCCTCTCCCGTGCCGACCGCCCGCACCACCCCGACCGGCTGGTCTTCGACCTCGACCCGCCCGCCGGCGACTTCGCCCCGGTCCGCGAGGCCGCCCGTCTGCTCCGCGAACTCCTCGACGAGCTCCGACTGCCGTCCCTGGTCATGACCACCGGATCGCGCGGCCTGCACGTGCTGGTCCCGCTGGACCGCCGCGCCGGGTTCGACGACGTGCGCGCCTTCGCCCGCGAGGCGGCCGGCCTCCTGGCCGCCCGGCACCCGGACACCCTCACGACCGAGGTCAGGAAGCGGTCCCGCCGAGGCCGCCTCTACCTGGACGTCCAGCGCAACGCCTACGCGCAGACCGCCGTCGCCCCCTACGCCGTACGGGCCCTGCCCGGCGCCCCGGTCGCCGCGCCCATCGCCTGGGCCGACCTGGACGACCCGGACCTCACCGCCCGCCGCTGGACCCTCACCACCGTCGACGGGCTCCTGGAGGACAACCCCTGGCGGGACGCCCCGCGCGGCCGGTCCCTCGCCCCGGCCCGACGCCGCCTCGCCGCCCTGCGGGCCTGAAGGGCCGCACCGAGGGCCGTGCGGGCCTCGCCCGGGGACGTGGGGGCGAACCCGCCACCGCGCGTCCGCCCGGTCCCGCCCACGGCCGCCCGGAGGGTGCGGCGGACACGTGCGGTGCCGCCCCGCCCGGTGGCACGGAGGAGGCGGGCACCGTCGGCCGCCCCGGGGCAGGAGGCGGAGCAGCGCCCGGGTGAACTGCGGACCCGGCGCGGGACGGAGTGCCGCGTCCGGGGGACGCTCGACGGGCGACTGGTGGCCCCCCTTTCGGAAGTCGGGTCGCGTGCTCCGCCGAAGGCGGGGCAGACGACGGGCGGACCAGCCCGGCCGCCGCGGTGCCCGGCGCCGCGGCGGCGAACCGTGTGTCCGGCACGAGTCCGGCACCCCGCCGATCCGGCGGGCCGAGAATCCGATCGGAGTACTGATGGACAAGCCCAACCCCCTGCGCGAGGTGACCGAACAGGCACCCGGTGCCCCCGGCCCGGAGGCGCCCTCCGTGGCGGAACCGACCGAGCCGCGTGCGCCGCTGCCGCCGAAGCCCGACCAGGAAGCGCCCGCGGCCGTGTCGGCGACCGGTCGTGCCGCCGGTACCGAGGACGTGCGGGCGCAGAACGGCGGCTTCCTGACCACGGCGCAGGGCGTCCGCCTGCCGGACAGCGACCACTCGCTCAAGGCCGGACCCCGTGGCCCCGTGCTGCTGCAGGACCACCACCTGCGCGAGAAGATCATGCACTTCGACCACGAGCGGATCCCGGAGCGGGTGGTGCACGCCCGCGGCGCCGCGGCGCACGGCGTCTTCCGGGCCTACGGCACGGCGGCGCGGGTGACCAAGGCGGCGTTCCTGGCCGAGGGCGTCGAGACGCCGGTGTTCGTGAGGTTCTCCACCGTGCTGGGGTCGCGCGGCTCGGCGGACACGGTCCGCGACACCCGTGGTTTCGCCACCAAGTTCTACACCGGCCAGGGCGTCTTCGACCTGGTCGGCAACAACATCCCGGTGTTCTTCATCCAGGACGCGATCAAGTTCCCGGACATCATCCACGCCGGCAAGCCGCATCCGGACCGGGAGATCCCGCAGGCGCAGAGCGCCCACGACACCTTCTGGGACTTCGTCTCCCTGCACACCGAGGCCACCCACCACACCCTGTGGAACATGTCCGACCGCGGCATCCCGCGTTCCTACCGGATGATGGAGGGCTTCGGGGTCCACACCTTCCGCCTGGTCGACGCCGAGGGCGCGACCACGCTGGTGAAGTTCCACTGGAAGCCGAAGGCCGGTGTGCACTCGCTGGTGTGGGAGGAGGCGCAGCTGATCGGCGGCACGGACCCCGACTTCCACCGCCGGGACCTGGCGGACGCGATCGAGGCCGGGGCGTTCCCCCAGTGGGAGCTCGGCATCCAGACGTTCCCGGACTCGCCGGAGCAGACCTTCGAGGGCATCGACCTGCTCGACCCGACCAAGATCGTCCCCGAGGAGCTGGCCCCGGTCCAGCCGATCGGCCTGATGACGCTCAACGCCAACCCCACCAACTTCTTCGCCGAGACCGAGCAGGTCGCCTTCCACCCCGGCCACCTCGTCCCCGGCATCGACATCACCGACGACCCGCTGCTCTCCGGCCGTCTCTTCTCCTACCTCGACACCCAGATCACGCGGCTCGGCGGCCCGAACTTCGCCCAGATCCCGATCAACCGCACCCACGCCCCGGTCAACGACATGCTCCGCGACGGCTTCCACCAGGACGCCGTCCACACCGGTGTCGCCCCGTACAAGCCGAACTCGCTCGACGGCGGCTGCCCCTTCTTCGCCGGTGCCGCCGACCACGCCTTCGTGGAGCACCCCACGCCGATCGCGGCCGGCGCCAAGGTGCGCGAGGCGCCCGCCTCGTTCGACGACCACTTCAGCCAGCCCCGGCTGTTCTGGGCGAGCCTGAGCCCGGTGGAGCGCGAGCACGTGATCGCCGCCTACACCTTCGAGCTGTCCAAGGTCTACGAGCCGGCGATCAGGGAACGCGTGCTGACCGTCCTGGCCCGGATCGACGACGAGCTCTGCCGGGAGGTCGCCGCCGGCCTGGGGCTGCCGGCGCCGACCGCCGCCGGGCTCGCCGACGTCACCCCCAGCCCGGCCCTCTCCCAGCTCGGGCGGCGGTGGCCCGCGACCGGCCGGGTGGTCGGCATCATCGCCGGCACCGGCGGTGACCCGGCCGCCGTCCGCGCGGCGCGTGACGCCGCACGGGCCGCGGGCCTGCTGCCGCTGGTCATCGGCCCCACCGGAGCGCCGTTGGCCGACGGCCTCGCCGTGCAGCGGACCTTCGCCGCCGCCCGTTCCGTGGAGTTCGACGCGCTCCTGGTGGCCCACGCCCCCGAGCCGGGCGCCGATGACCGCGGTGCGCGGGACGCCAAGTCCGGCGCGGTCGCGGGCGGGCAGCCCGCGCTCGACTCCCGGGTCGTCCTGCTGGTGAACGAGGCCTACCGGCACGCCAAGCCGATCGCCGGTCTCGCGGACGCCCGCGCCCTGTGGGCCGCGGCGGGCGTCGACCCCCACGCGCCGGGCGTGTTCACCGAGACGGACGGTGAGCGGGCCGTCTCGGCGCTGGTGGAGCAGCTCGCCACGCACCGCGTCTGGGAGCGCTTCCCCGCGGCGACGCGCTGATCGCTCGCCCTCCCGCCTGCCCGGCGCCGGCGACCACCGGCGCGGGCAGGCGGGAGGCACGGCCGTCCCGCGAGGCCGTCGCCGCGGCGGGGCTTCGGGTACCGGAGGGGCTACGGCGGGGGACGCAGGTGGTCGTGGAGGAGCCGCAGGGCGGCGAGCACGCTCGCGTGCTGGATGTCCTCGCGCTGGTCACCGGGTGGGTCGGGTTCGACGGTGGCGGTGGTCCGGTCGGCGGCGAGGGCGACGAAGACGGTTCCCACGGGACGGCCGTCCTGCCGGGCGGGGCCGGCGACACCCGTGGTGGCGAGGCCGTAGGTGGCGCCGGTGATGTCGCGGACCCCTCGGGCCATCTGGGCGGCGACCTCGGGGTGGACCGCGCCGGTCGAGGCCAGCAGCGAGGCGTCGACGTGCAGCAGCGCGGACTTGGTCCCGGTGGCGTAGGCGACGACGCCGCCGAGGAAGGTCTGCCCGGCTCCGGGGGCGTCGGCCAGGACGGTGGCCAGGCGGCCCGCGGTGAGCGATTCGGCGACCGCGACCGTGTGGCCGGCCGCCGCCAGGGCCGCCGTGATGTGCCGCGCCATCGTGTCGGCCGGATCGAGGCCGGGGCGGCCGTCAGGGAGTCCGTCCGGGAGGCGGTCCGGAGAGTCCGGGCCAGGGGAGTCGGACTGTCGTCCGGGGCGGGGCCGGGGTGTCATGGGCTTCGCCCGTTCGGGTGTCGATCGCGACGGGCACCGCGGCCGGGCCCGGGCCGCGGCCGCGTCCCCGCTGGTGGCCGGTCGGGGCGACCGTGGGCGGGGGAGCCGACGGGGAAGGCCTCGGCGGCTTCGAGTGCCGGTGTCGGGAGCTGGTCCATGGCGCCGCGTGTGCCCGGCGACGGCGACGGGAAACGCGGAGCGCGGCGGATCCCTCGTGGTGGCAGGAGTACCGCCGAACGCGGCTCCAGCGCTCGCGACATCACCGACCGGCGCCCAGGATGGGGCGGGGCGAGCACCACGGCGCGAGGCCACCCGGTGCGCGTCCCGAGAAACGCCCGGGCCAGGCGATCGGCGCCGGCGCCGGGCGGCACCCCGCGGGAGGCTGTCGATGCGGCACGAGACGGATCGGATCGCGCAGCCGTGGGGCGCGCGCACCCCGTACGGCCCGGGCGAGGACTGGCCGGTACGGGTCGACGGCTTCCTGGAGCCCGGCACCGCCGCGGAGCAGGTGGACCGGTGGGTGCGGAGCGCGTCGCTGCTGCACTCCAACGGCGACGCGATGGACATCGCCGTCCGTGACGGCAGGATCGTCGGGGTGCGGGGCCGGCCCGGCGACCGCGTCAACCGGGGCCGGCTGGGCCCCAAGGACCTCTTCGCGTGGCAGGCCAACCACGCTGCCGACCGGCTGACCACCCCCCTCATCCGCCAGGACGGCCGACTGGTGGCGCGCGACTGGGACACCGCCATGGCGGCGGTGGTCGCCACCTCCAAGCGACTGCTGCGCGAGAGCGGCCCGGGGGCGATCGGCTTCTACACCAGCGGCCAGCTCTTCCTGGAGGAGTACTACACCCTGGCGGTGATCGCCCGGGCCGGGATCGGCACCAACCACCTGGACGGCAACACCCGGCTGTGCACCGCGACCGCCGCCGCGGCGCTCAAGGAGACCTTCGGCTGCGACGGCCAGCCCGCCTCCTACGCCGACGTCGACCACGCCGACGTGATCGCCCTGTTCGGCCACAACATGCCCGAGACCCAGCCCGTGCTGTGGATGCGGGTCCTGGACCGGCTGGAAGGCCCCCGGCCGCCGCAACTGGTGTGCGTCGACCCCAGGCCCACCCAGGCCGCCCGGCGCGCCGCCGTCCACCTCGCCCCGAGGGCCGGCACCAACGTGGCCCTGCTGAACGCCCTGCTGCACGAGATCATCCGCACCGACCGGATCGACCGCGCCTTCATCGAACGGCACACGGTCGGCTTCGACGAACTCGCCGAGCGCGTCGCCGACCGCACCCCGGCGTGGGCGGCGGCGATCTGCGACGTCCCGGCCCGCGACATCGGGCACGCCGCCGAACTCCTCGGCGGCGCACGGAAGTTGCTGTCCACCGTGCTCCAGGGCGTCTACCAGTCCCACCAGGCCACCGCCGCCGCCGTCCAGGTCAACAACCTCCAGCTGATCCGCGGCATGCTGGGCCGTCCCGGCTGCGGAGTGCTGCAGATGAACGGCCAGCCCACCGCCGAGAACACCCGGGAGTGCGGCGCCGACGGCGACCTGCCGGGCTTCCGCAACTGGGAGAACGACGAGCACGTCGCCGAACTCGCACGGCTGTGGAACGTCGAGCCCGAACGGATCCCGCACTACGCCCCGCCCACCCCGGCGATGCGGATGTTCCGCTACGCCGAGCAGGGCTCGATCCGGATGCTCTGGATCTCCGGCACCAACCCCGCCGTCTCCCTGCCCGAGCTCGGCCGGATCCGCTCGATCCTGGGCCAGGAGCGGCTGTTCACCGTCGTCCAGGACCTCTACCCGACCGAGACCGCCCAGCTCGCGGACGTGGTCCTGCCGGCCGCCACCTGGGGCGAGAAGACCGGTACGTTCACCAATGCCGACCGCACCGTCCACCTGTCCGAGAAGGCCGTGGACCCGCCCGGCCGGGCCCGCGCCGACCTGGACGTCTTCCTCGACTACGCGCACCGCATGGACCTGCGGGACAAGGACGGCCGCCCGCTGATCGGCTGGCACGACGCCCGGTCCGCCTTCGAGGCGTGGAAGGAGTGCAGCCGCGGCCGGCCGTGCGACTACACCGGGCTCGACTACGAGAGGCTGCGCGGCGCGAGCGGCATCCAGTGGCCGTGCACCGCCGAGGCGCCGGACGGCACCGAACGGCTCTACTCGGACGGCATCAGCTGGGCCGCGCCCGACACCTGCGAGACCTACGGCAAGGACCTGGTGACGGGGGCGTCCGTCTCCGAGACCGAGTACCGGGCCCTGAACCCGGACGGGAAGGCGGTGCTGAAGGCGGCCGAGTACCTGCCGCCGCACGAGGACACCGGCGAGGAGTACCCGCTGCAACTGACCACCGGCCGCACCCTCTACCACTTCCACACCCGCACCAAGACCGGCCGCGTCCCGCAGCTGAGCGCCGCCGCCCCCGACGTGTGGGTCGAGCTGTCCGCCGCCGAAGCCGCGCGCCACGGCGCCGCCGAGGGGGACCTGGTCGAGGTCACCAGCCCGCGCGGCTCGGTGCGCGGGCGGCTGAGGGTCACCGCCATCCGCGACGGGATGGTGTTCCTGCCCTTCCACTACGGCTACTGGGACACCGCCGGAGGCCACCGGCCGGGTGCGGCGGGCGGGCGCGCCGCGAACGAGGCGACCATCAGCGACTGGGACCCGGTCTCCAAGCAGCCGCTGTTCAAGACGGCCGCCGCCCGTCTGACGCTGATCGAGCGCGGGGACGGCGCCGCCTCCCCGGCCCCGACGACCACCGCCTCGGCCCCGGTCGGCTCCCGCTCCGTCCCGGAGACCACCGGCGGGCCCGCGGCCCTGGCCACCACCGACATCCCACGACCGGAAGGAGACCGGCCATGACCGGTATCTCCGTCGTCCTGCGGGACCTGCACGCGGGTGAACGCCGGATGGAACGCGAGCTGCTCGCGGCCGCGCAGCGCCACCGCACCGACCACGAGGTCCACCACGTCGCCGTCGACGTCGCCCGTTGGTCACGCGAACACGTCGAACGGCTCGCCGATGGCGCGCGGCACCACGGTCTCGACCTGTCCGGGCCCGACGACGACCCGGACGCGGACCCGGACCCGGGCAGCGGGCTGTGGGCCACCGTCCGGGAGAAGACCGCCGAGGCCCTGGGCCGACGCCCGGAAACCGGCCCGCTGCTCCTGCGCGACCTGCGCGACCTCCACCTGACCGCCACCGAGAACTCCCTCAACTGGGAGATGCTCGCCCAGGCGGCACAAGCCACCCGCGACCAGCGGCTCCTGGCGCTCGCCACCGACTGCCATCCCCGGACGCTGCGCCAGATGCGGTGGACGAACACCATGATCAAGACCCTGTCGCCCCAGCTGCTCACCAGCGTCTGACCCGCCGGCGTCCGACTCACCGGCGTCCGACTCGCCGGGCCGCCGGTTCACTGCGAGGTGGCGTCGGTCGGTCCGGCGAGGTGCGTGACGGCCGACGAGGCCGTCGTGGTTCCCGTGCCGCCCGGGTGGGTGGGACGGCACGGGAGGTGGGCGGGGGCGGCAGGGGACGCCCGGCGGAGGATCAGGCCTGGATCTGCTTGCGGCCTCCGCTGTGGCTGATCGCGACCTTGCGGGGCTTGGCCTTCTCGGCGACCGGGATCTTCAGGGTCAGCACGCCGGCGTCGTAGTCGGCGGTGATCCCCTCGGGGTCGAGGGTGTCGGAGAGCATGACCTGCCGGGAGAAGACCCCGAGCGGGCGCTCGGACAGCTCCCACTTCACGCCCTCGCCCTCGTGGCGCGGCCGGCGCTCGGCCTTGACGGTCAGCATGTTCCGCTCGACGTCGATGTCGATCGCCTCCGGGTCCACCCCGGGCAGGTCGAAGCAGATGACGTACTCGTCGCCGGTCCGGTAGGCGTCCAGCGGCATCGGGTTCGGCCGCGACCAGGTGCCGGTCGCGTTGAGGAACTGCTGGGTCAGCCGGTCCAGCTCGCGGAACGGGTCGGTGCGCATCAGCATCGCGAAACACCTCCACTGATCGATGGGTGCCAGTGCGCTTCACCTGACATTCGTTGTAGCACGTCGTCCATCCGATGACAAATGTCCCGCGTCATCCGTAGAATGACGCCATGAGCACGAAACCGCCGAAGACCGACAGTCGAGCCGGCTCGGGGCCGGTCTCCTTCCTCGCCGCCGCGGCGGCCCTCTCCGCCATCGACGACCTCGTCCACGGCGCCCGCACCCAGGAGGCCACCGAGCCCCGGGCCGCGCAGGAGGAGGGCGGCGCCGAGCAGGCGCTGGCCGCCCTGGTCCTGCTGCGCGAACTGCGCGCCCAGCTCGCGGACTGGGAGGCGCCCCTGGTGGAGGCCGCCCGCGCCGGCGGCGCCACCTGGGCCGACCTCGCCCGCCCGATGGGCGTCGCCAGCCGCCAGGCCGCCGAGAACCGCTACCTGCGCCTGCGCCCCGCCGACAGCCCGGTGTCCGGAGGGACCGGAGCCGAACGGGTCAAGGCCGTTCGCGACCGCCGGGCCGCGGACCGCGCCGTCAGCGCCTGGGCCCGTGACCACGCGGCCGAACTGCGCGTCCTGGCCGCCCAGATCACCGCCGCCTCCGATCACGGCCCGGCCGCGGGGCCCGCGCTGGCCGCGCTCACCGCCGCCCTCGGCGCCACCGATCCGGCCGACCTCGTGGCGCCCCTGACCGACATGGGCCCGCACCTCACCACCGCCCACCGCGACCTCGCCGCCCGCCTCGACGACCTCGCCCGCCAGACCGACCGGCTCCGCGATGACAGCGACCAACGGCGCGCCTGACGCCCCCACCGCCGCCCACGACCGGTGGGGGCCCATCCTGGAACGGATCGCGGACCTCGAAACACGGGTCCGCGTCCTGGGGGCCGACGTGGCCGCCACCCTCGACGCGCACCTCGCCCGGCTCGCCGCCCTGCGCGACCGGTTGGCCGACGACGCCGGCGTGGCGCAGGCGCGCGGTCCGGGCGCGGCGGTGGGCGAACGGTCACCGAGCGCCGTCCCCGGGCACCACCAGCCGGTGGATCGCGGCCTGGTCTCGGGGGAGCCGCTCCTCGGCGTCGGAGGGTGACTCCCGGCCGCCGTGCACGTTCGGCCCCTGGGGCGCCGCGTCGGGGTCGAGCACTGTCGGGTGCGGATGGCGGGTCGGGTTCCGGTGGGCGGGCCGGATCCTCGGCTCAGCGCCGTTCGGGCAGCACCAGCGGCACCCCCGTGCGCGGGTGCGCCAGCACCTCGACGGGGTGGCCGTAGACCTCGCTGAGCAACGGTGCCCGCAGCACCTCGGCGACCGGTCCGTCGGCGATCGTCGCCCCGGCCGCCAGCAGCACCAGCCGGTCCGCGTAGGCCGCCGCGAGGGACAGGTCGTGCAGCACCACGACCACGCCGTCCCCGGCGGCGGCGCGCTCCCGGGCCACCCGTAGCACCAGTTCCTGGTGGCGCAGGTCGAGGGCCGCGGTCGGCTCGTCCAGGAGCAGCAGCGGGGTGCGCTGGGCCAGCACCCGGGCCAGCGCCACCCGGGCCCGCTCTCCGCCGGACAGGGCGGTGAACGGGCGCCCGGCGAAGGCGGCGCACTCGGTGGCCGCCATCGCCTCGGCGACCACGGCCTCGTCCTCGGCGGCGGCCGCCGTGCCGGCCCAGGGCGCGCGGCCCATCCGGACCACCTCGTCGGCGGGGAACGGGAAGGACAGCGCGGCGGCCTGCGGCAACAGCGCACGGTGCAGGGCGAGTTCGGCGGGCCCGTAGGAGCCCAGGGGCCGGCCGCGCAGGGTGACCGCACCGCCGTGCGGCACGACGTCCCCGGCGAGGACGGACAGCAGGGTGGACTTGCCCGCGCCGTTCGGCCCGAGCAGTGCGACCACCTCGCCGGCGGCGACCCGTACGGAGGCGCCGGCCAGCAGCGTGCGGCCGCCGGCGGTCAGCCGGACGGCTTCGGCGGTGAGCAACTCGCTTCCGGGCAGGGGCCGTTCGGGGATCGCCCGGTGTCGGTGCGGTCTCATGCCCAGCCTCCCTGCCGGGTCCTGGTCCGGCGCAGCAGCCAGAAGAAGAACGGGCTGCCGATCAGTGCGGTGAGCACCCCGAGCGGCAGTTCGGCCGGTTCGGCGAGGGTGCGGGCGGCGAGGTCGGCGGCCACCAGGACCAGGGCGCCGCCGAGTGCCGAGGCGGGCAGCAGGAAGCGGTGGCCGGGCCCGGCCGACATCCGCAGCAGGTGGGGCACGACCAGGCCGACGAAGCCGATGATGCCGCTGACCGCGACGGCCGCGGCGGTGAGCAGCGCGACCACGGTGATCAGTGTCAGCCGCATCCGCTCGACGTCGACGCCGAGGTGGCGGGCGGGGCGCTCGCCGAGGGCCAGCAGGTCCAGCCTGCGGGCGTAGAGCGGGGCGACGGTGAGCCCGACGGCGGCGAAGGGCAGGACGGCGAGCACCCTGCCCCAGGTGGCCTGGGCGAGCGAGCCGAGCTGCCAGAAGGTGACCTGGCTGATCGCGGCGGAGTCGGCGGTGAACAGGAGGACGCCGATCAGCGCGCCGCAGAAGGCGTTCACGGCGACGCCGGTGAGGATCAGCGTGACCACCTCGGTGCGGCCGCCGGAGCGGGCCATGACGTACACCGCGAAGGCGGTCAACAGCCCGCCGGCGAAGGCGAAGACGGTGACCGTCCAGTTGCCGAGGGCGTCCAGGCCGAGCACGATGCAGGCCACCGCGCCGACCGCGCCGCCGGAGGAGACGCCGATGACGGCGGGTTCGGCGAGCGGATTGCCGAAGACGCCCTGCATCAGCGCCCCGGCGCAGCCGAGCGAGCCGCCGACCAGCAGGGCGAGCACCACCCGGGGCAGCCGGACGTTCCACAGCACCGATTCGGCGACCCGGTCCAGGGCGTGCCCGCCCAGGCCGAGGCGGTGGGCGGCGGAGGCGAGGACGTCTCCCGGTGGGATGCGGTAGGCGCCGGTGCCGGCCGCGAGCAGGGCGAAGAGCACCAGGGCGGTGGCGAGCACGGCGGTGACCAGGGTGGTCCTGGACGGCCCGGGGAGGCTCTTCTCCCGTACGGCGGTGGTCACTTGGCGCCCTCCGGATGGAGCTGGGCGGTGATCTCCCGGAGCACCTGGGGGGTGCGGGGACCATAGCTGAGGAGCTGGCCGTCCTCGATGGAGACGATCCGGCGGTCGAGCCCGGCCGGGGTCTGGGCGACGCCGGGGAGCTTGAGCAGGCCGTCGACGCCGCCCACCGAGTCGAGGCCCTTGCTCATCACCAGGATCGCGTCCGGCGCGGCCTTGACCAGGGCCTCGCTGGTGAGCGGGGTGAAGTCGCCGGTGAGCCCGGCGGCGGTGCCGGCGTCCTCACCACCGACGGCCTCGATCAGCGAGCCGGCGCCGGAGGCGGGTCCGCCGAGGAGGTAGACGGAGGCGCTGCCGCGCAGGTAGAGGAAGGCCACCTTGGGCCGGCGGCCGGTGGCCGGAACGGCGGCCTCGGCGGCGGCGATCCGCTGTCCGGTGCGTTCCCTCAGCTGCCGCCCGGCGTCCGGTACGCCGAGGGCGGAGGCGACGGTGTCGATGCGCGGGCCGACGTCGGCGAGCTTCTTGGCGTCGTCCAGCAGGAGCAGCGGCACGCCGGCCGCGCGGATCTGCGCGACGGCCTCGGCCGGGCCGGTGGAGCGGTCGGCGAGGACGACGGTCGGGTGCAGCGAGAGGACGCCCTCGGCGGACACGTCGTGGGCCTGGGTGATCACCGGCAGCGCGGCGGCCTGCCGGAAGGTGGTGGAGACGTCGCGGGCGACCACCTTGGGGCCGAGACCGAGGCTGAACACCAGCTCGGCGAGGCTGCCGTTGAGCGGGATGATCCGCTCGGCGCTGGTGACCGTGACCTGGCGGCCGTCGGCGGAGAGGGTGGTGGCCGGGAGCCGCGGGACGGGTTCCACGGGCAGCGGCTCGACCGCGTCGGGGGCGCGGGTGGCGGTGGCCCCGGCCGTCCCGGTGACGGAGCCGCAGGCGGTGAGGGGGAGTAGGAGGCCGAGGAGCAGCAGGAGGAGGGCCGGTCCGCGGGCCGCCCGGGGTCGGATCGTACTGCTGCTCAACGTGCTTCCCTTCGTCGGGGGTTGTCGCCTCCTCCCGCCGGACGGGGAATGGGCTCTCGGTTCGTATATTAGGTTAGCCTTACCTAAATTTCGCAAGAGGGTCGGTGGCTTCCGGTCCCTCCCCCTGTCGCGCCCCCATGCCCCTTCGAGGAGTGATCCGCGTGTCCCTGCCCAGTCGGCTCCGTCGTCCGGCCGCCTCCCTGGTGGCCGTTCTCGCCGCCCTGTCGGCGGTGGGTCTGTCGCCGGCCGGGGCGGTGGCCGCCGAGGGCAAGGTCTCCGGCGGGCGGCTGGACTGGGGGATCAAACAATCCTTCCTGACCTACGTCACCGGGCCCATCGCCAAGGGGAGTTGGGCGCTCACCGGCGGCGCGGCCACGGTCGGCGGCAGCACCTTCCGCTTCCACTCCGCGAACGGCACGTACGACCCGGTGACCGGCGCGCTGACCGCGGGCTTCTCCGGCGGCGTCCGCTTCACCGGGCACCAGGAGGGCGGCGCCAACGCGCTCGACCTGAGCCTCGGGCGGCTCACCTTCCGGGCGGTGCCCGGTGGCGCGGCCGGGCTGTACGCCGACGTCAGGAGCAAGTCCAAGGAGACCGGGCAGGTCAGCGAGGCGAGTCAGGCCAAGCTGGCCGACCTCTCGATGACCGGCGTCGACCTGCGCGGGGCGGCCGGCACCCTGAGCCTCGGCAACGTCCCGGCCACCCTCACCGAGGCCGGGGCGAAGGCCTTCGGCGGCTTCTACCAGGCCGGAACGGCCCTCGACCCGCTCAGCCTCTCCGTCAACCTGCCTTCCGTACAGGCGACTTCGGCGGCGCCGTCGCCGACCGCCGCGCCCGCGGCGGTGCCCTCCGCCGGGCCCTCCCCGTCGGCGGAGGCCGGGGCCGGGGCCGGGGCCGGGGCCGCCGCTACGGCTGAGGCCGCCGCCCAGGCGCCTGCGACGTCCGAGTTCGGCAATGGAGCCCTCGACTGGGGCGTGCGACGCACCTTCCGCGACTACGTCACCGGCCCCATCGCCCAAGGCCGTTGGGAGCTCGGCGACGGCGCGGCCGACGGCGGCGCCTTCTTCCGCTGGACCCCGGCCAAGGGCACGTACGACCCCGTGACCGGTGACCTCACCGCCTCCTTCACGGGCACCGTCCGCTTCACCGGCCTGCGCAGCGGCGAGAGTCACGGGCTGGACCTCACCCTGGCCAACCCGGGCGTCACCGTGGCGGGCGGTCAGGGCCGGCTGGTCGCGGACGTCTCCGGCCGGACCCCGGACGGCGCCACCCAGCGGCTGACCGGCATCGAGCTGGCGACCTTCGACCCCACCGGCCTCACGTCCGGCGGTGGTCTGCTGAAGGCCGCCGAGCTGCCGCTGAAGCTCGCCGAGGGCGGCGCCAGGGCCTTCGGCGGCCTCTACCCGGCCGGCACCGAGATGGACCCGCTGAGCTTCGCCGTCGCCCTCGACCCGGCCGCCGCACTGCCCCCGCTGCCCGACCTCGGCAGCGCCCCGGCCACCCCGCCGGGCCCGGCCGCCTCGGCCGATCCGGCCACCCCCGCCGCCTCGCCCGTCGCGTCCTCCGCGGGTTCGTCCTCGAAGGGCCTCCCGACGGCCGCGGTGGCCGGTGGCGCGGTGCTGGTGGCGGCGCTCGCCGCGACCAGCGGGCTGCTGGTGCGGCGCCGCCGCGCGGCCACCGCCCAGGGCCCCGACCACACGGCCTGACCCCCCGGCCGTCCCGCATTACCCCCATCCGAACGGAGTACAACCACCATGTCCCGCAACCGCAACCGCACTCGCCTGGCCGCCCTGGCCGCCGCCACCGCAGGCCTCGGCCTGACCGCCCTCGGTGCCCCCGCACTGGCCGTCGCCGCCGGGGCCCCGGGCAGCGTCACGTACGACACCGGCGCGCTGGACTGGGGGGTCAAGGGCAGCTTCCGCTCCTACATCGAGAGCCCGGCCTCCCAGGGCGGCGCGGTCGAGCCGACCGGCGGCGCCACCCGCAACGCCGACGGCACCTTCCACTTCGGCCTGGCGAGCGCCACGTACGACCTCGCCGGCCACGCGCTCAGGTCCTCCTTCACCGGCGGGGTGCACTTCACCGCCCACCACGGCGCGTTGGACATCGCGCTCAGCGACCTGAAGGTCACCACCTCGGGCACCACCGGCACGCTCACCGCCGACACCGCCTCCAAGGAGTCGATGGGCGCCACCGAGATCACCCGACGGGATGACGTGCCGCTGGTGACCTTCACCGTCGGACGGGACACCACCACCGGGGTGCCCACCTCCGCCAAGCTGACCGAGCAGGGCGCGCGGGCCTTCGCCGGCTTCTACCAGGCGGGGGCGGACATGGACCCGTTGTCGCTGCTGCTCAAGCAGAGCCCGGCGACGCCCTCGCCCTCGCCGACCGTCACGGCCTCGCCGACGGTCACCGCCTCGCCGACCGCGCAGCCCACCGCCTCCGCCTCGCCGACCGCGCGGCCCACCGCCTCCGCCTCGCCGACCGCCACCCCGACCGAGACCCCGTCCGGTACCCCCTCGGTGACCTCCTCGCCGTCGACCCCCGCGTCCCCTGCATCCTCCTCGACGCCCTCGACGCCCGGGACGCCCGTTCCGTCCGGCACCCCAGGCACCCCAGGCACCCCCGGCACCGTCCCCGACCGCCTGCCCGTGCTGGGCGGCACCCTGAACTGGACGGTCAAGGAGAGCTTCCGCAAGTACCTCGAATCCCCGATGGCCGCCGGCAAGGTCGAGTTCGGCGGCGGCGCGGCCGACTACCGCTTCGGCAGCGCCACCGGCCAGTACGACACCGCCGATCACACCCTGACCGCCGGCTTCACCGGCTCGGTCCGCTTCCTGGCCCACCCGGGCACGGACGGCTGGGCGCTCGACACCACGCTCTCCAAGCCGGGCCTGGTCATCGACCGGGACGGCGCCTTCCTGACCGCCGACGTCAACGGCAAGTCCCCGGACGGCACGTCGACCACGCTCAGCGGTGCCCGGATCGCCAAGCTCGACGTCCCCGCCGCCGCCCTCAAGCCGGTCAACGGCGTGGTCACGCTCACCGGCGTCCCGGCCACGCTCACCGCCGAGGGCGTCCCGGTGTTCTCCAACTACCCGGCCGGTACGGCCCTGGATCCGGTCAGCGCCACCCTGGCCTTCGACAAGGACGCCGAGCTGCCCGCCGCCGGTACCTCCGGCGGCGGTGGCGCCAACCCGGCTGCGGGCGGCCCGAGTTCGGTCGGTGGCGCGGCCGGCCCCTCGCTCACCACCACCGGCCTGGCCGGCCCGGACACCGGCTCGCTGGCCGCCACCGGCGCGGACACCCCGGTGGTCCCGCTGCTGGCCACCGCGGCCGGCCTGCTGCTGGTCGGCGGCGGCGCCACCGCCGTGGTGCGCACCCGACGTGGCGGTGCGCAGGCCTGACCCGGCCCGGCCCCGGCCGGAACGCGGACCGGCCCCCGGCGGGAACCGCTCGCCGGGGGCCGGTCCGTCGACCGTCGACCGTCGGGGCGCTCAGGCGCTCAGCGGGTAGCGCCCGTCCAGGTCACGGAACACCGCCCCGTTGAGCACGAAGGCCCGCTTGCACTCCTCGACCACCCGGCGCCGCTCGACCTCGTCCATCGCCGCACCGGCCGCGTCCAGCTTGGCGCGGTACTCGCGCTTGAAAGCGGCGGGGTTGGCGACCTCCTCGAAGACGTAGAACCGCACGCCGTCGCCCTTGCGCTCGAAGCCCCAGGCCTTCTCGGCCACGCCCCGGATGATCTGACCGCCGGAGAGGTCGCCCAGGTAGCGGGTGTAGTGGTGCGCGAGGTATCCGGCGGGCCACTCGGCGGCCAGTTCCTCCACCCGTGCCACGTACGCGGCGGTGGCGGGCAGCGGCGCCAGCCCGTCCCGCCAGCCGGGGCCGCGCAGGTGTGCCAGGTCGCGCTCGATGGCGTCGGTGCGCAGCAGCGCCCGGTCGATGAACGGGCCCGCCAGCGGGTGCTCCGCGAGCTGCCCGGCCCGGTCCTCCAGTGCCCGGTAGACGTACCAGAGCTGGCCGGTGAGGTCGGCGTAGGCCTCGATCCCGAGCCGTCCGCCCAGCAGGCGGCTCATGAACGAGGAGTGCTCCGCGGCCTCGTGCTCCTCGCTGCTGGCGGTGCGGAGCAGGGTGGAGAACGGGACGGGCTCGGGCGCGGGCATGCGGCCTCCAGGGATCGGGTGCGGACGGGTCGGAACGACCTCGGAAACTTTGGTTAGCCTAACCTAAGTTTCTGGGTTGCCGACACCCTGTCGGAAAGGCCGGGCCCGAGCGGTGCCGGAAGCGGCGAGGGCCCCTGACTCCCCATCTCCTCGGGCGACCGCGACGGCCGGTGGACGAGGTGGGGATGTGTCAGGCCGCGCCGGATCGCGGCGGCTACCCCGGGGTTCCGCAGGAGAAGGTGCCTGATCGTTGACTTCGGGTTCTTCCGGATGTCGCGGGGATGAGGGCCGGTGTTGGCCGGGCGCTGCCACGCTCACGGGCCTGTCCGTCCCCGTCCCCACCCCCGCCCCCGCCTCCCCTCCCGAAACGAGGAGTGCCATGCGTTCCGTCCCCCCGTCCCGTCGTACCGCCGCCCTGGGAGCCGCCGTCGTCGCGGTGGTCGTGTCGGCACCGGTCGCGTACGCGGCGCCCGGCGCGCCGGGCACCCGGCCTCCGCAGTGCGGGCACGACAACCGCTCCACGCCGTTCGCCCGGTACCTGTGCGCCGAGCCCGGCGAACTGCTCGACGTCCGGATCGGCGACGTGCACCCCACTCAGCCCGCGCTGGGTTATGACGAGGTGTACTACAAGCTCGGCCGCTACACCCTCGGCAAGGACGCGGTCAACAAGAAGTTCGGCGACTGGTGCGAGGCCGACGGCCGCGTCGACGCGGCGACGGTCCAGCCCGGCGCCCGCCTGGACGACCCGTCCTCCTTCACCTGCAAGCTCCCCGTCGGCGCCGAGACGGCCGACAGCGTCGCCGCCATGAAGACGGTCGTCATCGGCCCGCACGGCGAGCCCTTCCTCACCGACGGGCACCACACCCTCACCTCCTTCTACGAGACCCCGGACGGCGGCGCGGACCTGCACGTCCGGCTGCGGGTACTGGCCAACTACAGCAACCTCACCCGCCAGGACTTCTGGGACCGGATGCAGGCCAACAAGTGGGTCTACCTGCGCGGCCCGGAGGGCGACCAGGTCAAGGTGAACAAGCTGCCGACCGGCGTGGGCCTGGCCAACTTCCGCGACGACAAGTACCGCAGCCTGCTCTACTTCAGCCGCGACATCGGCTACGCGCAGAACTCCCTGCCGTTCCAGGAGTTCTACTGGGGCAGCTGGGTCCGCGACGCGAAGCCGGTCGACCTCTCCGGCTGGGACCGCAACGACCTCGGCAGCTACCTGGCCACCGTCCAGGGCCTGACCCGGACGATCGCCGCGCTGCCCAAGACCTCCGTCGTCGACAGCGGCTTCACCGCCGCGGACCTCGGCGCGCTCGACCAGTGGAACGCCGGCAAGCCCGCCACCAAGGGCGAGTTCGACAAGCTGAGCAAGCCGTACTCCGACGCCAAGCCCGGCAAGCTCGCCTACGCGCTCGAGTACAAGCGGATCAACGGCCTGGGCTGACCCGGCCCGCGGAACACCCCGTACCGCCGTGCCGCCGGGCGGCACGGCCTGAGGAACCGTCACACCGGCCGGTGGCCGGTCCGGTGCGGGCCGCTGCCGCGAGTCGGCACCGGCCCGCCCGAGCGCCGCGGAGCGGGGGCGGTGGCGCGGCGAGCTCCCCGAGGCCCGGCTGAGTGCGCGTGGGGCGGGGGAGCCGACTGGCCCGCTGCCGGCTCCCTCGCCCGTCGAACGCGCAGGTCAGCGCTTGTTCCCGCGCGGCTTGAGGGGGATGCCCGGGAGCTCCGGGGCGGGGAGGCGGTCGCCCGGGTAGCCCTCGACGGCGCCGAAGCGGTCGGCGGCGGCCTGCCACTCCTCGCGGGCCCGGGC
This sequence comes from Kitasatospora sp. NPDC034533, assembly GCF_055575155.1. Lineage (NCBI taxonomy): Bacteria > Bacillati > Actinomycetota > Actinomycetes > Kitasatosporales > Streptomycetaceae > Kitasatospora > Kitasatospora sp. NPDC034533. The sequence continues at coordinate 27,521 of NZ_JBVITE010000057.1, read as the reverse complement.
GATGTCGTCGTGGGTGCGCCCGATGAAGTTCCACCACATGACGATCTGCTCCTCGAAGGGCGTGCCGCCGAGCAGCACCACCCGGGCGTCGGACCCGGTGGTGTTGGTGAGGGTGAGGGTGCTGTGGCCGGGGGCGAGGTAGCCGAGTTCGGCGCGGCGCAGCAGGGTGCCAGCGAAGCGGACGTCGCCGGTGTCGACCAGGAGGCCGTGTTCGAAGGAGGGGTCGACGTCGAGGGTGACGGTGGCGTGCGGGTGCAGGACGAGTTCGGCGCCGAGCAGCGGGGTGAAGGTGGGGACGGGGGAGGTGTCGCCGGCGAGGGTGCCGAGGAAGACCCGGGCCTCGCCGCCGTCGAGGGCGACCGGGGCGGGTGCGTGGTGGTGGAAGTCGCGTCCGGTGTGGCGGTGCTCCTCGGGCAGCGCGACCCAGAGCTGGACGCCGTGCAGGACGGTGGTGGCCGGGGTGGAGACCTCGGAGTGGGCGATGCCGTGGCCGGAGGTCATCAGGTTGACCTCACCCGGCCGGACGTACGCGTGCACGCCGAGGCTGTCGCGGTGCTCGATCTCGCCGGTGAACAGCCAGCTCACGGTCTGGAGGCCGGTGTGGGGGTGCGGGGCGACGTCCATGCCGCCGGTGCTCGCGATGTCGTCGGGCCCGTAGTGGTCGACGAAGCACCAGGCGCCGATCGTGGTGCGGGCGCGCTGGGGCAGGGTGCGGCGCACGGTCATCGCGCGCGGGCCGCCGAGCGGGACGTCCCGGGCGGGCAGCACCTCCACGCGGGGGCCGGCGGTGGGGGTGGTGGCGAGGTCGGTGTCGGCGGTGCTCACGGGTGGGGTCCCTCCCAGGTGCAATTAGTTCTAGATTCAACTATCATGGCATGGCAGAGTGACGGGCGACAGCGCGACCAGCCTAAGGAGTCCAGGTGAGTGATGTGACGGTGGTCCCGACGGACCGGCGGGTGTTCATCGACAAGCAGAGCCCCCAGGCCTACCGGGCGCTGCTGGCCGCCGCCGAGGCGACCCGCGAGGTCGCCGCCGAGGCCGGGCTGGACCGCCGGCTGGTGGAGCTGGTCAATCTCCGGGTGTCGCAGATCAACGGCTGCGCCTACTGCCTGCACGTGCACACCAGGGCCGCGATCCGCGAGGGCGAGACCACCCAGCGGCTGGGCGTGCTCCCCGCCTGGCGCGACACCGAGGTGTTCAGCGACCGCGAGCGTGCCGCGCTCGGGCTGGCCGAGGCGACCACGGCTCCGGCGGATGCGGCGCTCCAGGAAGCCGCGTACGGTGTTGCGCGCGAAGTGCTGACCGAGGCGGAGATCTCCGCGGTGGTCTGGGTGGCGATCGCCATCAACGCGTTCAACCGGGTTTCCATCCTGAGCAAGCACCCGGTCCGCCCGGCGGCGGTCCGGTAGTCCGGCAAGTCGCGCGGGCCGCAGGGCCTCCGCCTTCCGGCGTACGCCCTCCGTTGGCGGGTGTACGACCGGTTCCTCCCGGCGGAGGATGACGGCCCGTCAAATGGGCGGCGAGGCTGGGCACCGAGGGCGAGGACCTGCTCGCCGACGGCGAAGGTGGGGTCGCATGGCACGTCGAACGCATTCCGCGCTGATCGGGGCGCTCTGTCTGGCGCTGGCCGGGCCGGTGGCCGCGGCGGGTGCCGCCGAGGCCGCCGACGCCCGGCCGGGCACCGGAGACCCCCGGGCGGCGGCCCTCCGGGCGATGACCGGCGCCGGCGCGGCCGGGGCGATCGCGGAGATCAGGGACGGGAACGGCACCTGGCGCGGCGCCTCCGGGGTCTCCGACCTCGCCACCGGCGCGCCGGTCCGCGCGGACGGACGGTTCCGGGCCGGCAGCGTCACCAAGATGTTCACCGCCACCACCGTGCTCCAGCTGGTCGGCGAGGGGCGGCTGGGCCTGGACGACCCGGTCGAGCGCCACCTGCCCGGGCTCGTCCCGAACGGCGGCCAGATCACCGTCCGCCACCTGCTCAGCCACACCTCCGGCCTCTGGGACTCCACCAACGAGAAGGGCGGGGTCTTCCCGGACTGGGCGGACCCGGCGGTCATCACCGACTGGCTGGAGCAGGGCGGCCTGACCAGGCCCATCACGCCGGCGCAGGTGGTGGCGTCCTCGGTCGCCCACGCGCCCGACTTCCCTCCGGGCGCCAGGTTCGGCTACTCCAACGTGAACTTCACCCTGCTCGGCATGATCATCGAGAAGGTGACCGGGCGCGGCTACGCCGAGGAGATCACCGCGCGCATCCTGCGCCCGCTCGGGCTGAACGACACCTACTTCCCGGGCGCGGCCACCGGCATCCGGGGCCCACACGCGCACGGCTACTGGACGGTGCCCGACGACTCCGCCCCGGGCGGCCAGAGCGACCGGGACGTGACGCTGGAGAGCACCACCTGGGCGAACTCGGCCGGCTCGCTGATCTCCACGGCGGGCGACCTGAACCGCTTCGACAAGGCACTGCTGGGCGGGCGGTTGCTGCCGCCCGCCCAGCTGAACGAGATGACCAGGACCATCCCGATGGAGATCGAGGGTGTCCCGGGCGCGCTCGGCTACGGGCTCGGACTGGCCCGCTGGCAGCTCTCCTGCGGTCCGATCTACGGACACAACGGCTCGGTGCCCGGGTACAGCACCCAGGCGTGGACCTCGGCCACGAACGACCGGCAGGTGTCGCTGTCGGTGACGCCGCGCGGCGACGACGCGCAGGTCACGGCGGAGCTGAAGGCGGAGGTCCGCTTCCTGGAGCAGGCCTTCTGCGGCACCGGGGCGGCGAAGGTCCCGGCGGCGCAAGGCTCGGCGGCGCAGGGGTAGGCGGCGCGGGGGTAGGCTGCGGGGCGTCGAAGCCGGGCCGACCGTCCGCCGCCGGGCGGCTTCACGGGGCTCCACCGCGATGCGCCCGTGCGGCGGCCCCGCCCGGGCGCCCGGGCCGCGGCATTCCCCCGGGCGGCCCCGGTGCGTACGGTGATCCACACACCAACCGAGCATCCGAGAGGGGCGCCCCGATGGCGGGAACGGCAGACGGTCCGGAGACGGTGCTGACCACCGAACGGCTGGTGCTGCGTCAGTGGACGACATCCCCGGCCGACCAGGAGCGCGCCTTCGACATCTACTCCCGCGAGGAGGTCGCCCGCTGGCTCGGCCGGACCCCGCGCCCCATGACGGAGCCCGAGGAGGCCCTGGCCTTCATCGAGCGCTGCCGGAAGCGCTCCGCCGACCCGCGCTACGGGGCCTGGGCCGTCGAGCGCCGCGACACCGGCGCCGTCGCCGGAACGGTGCTGCTGGTGCCGCTGCCGGACGGGGACGGCGAGGTCGAGATCGGCTGGCACCTCCACCCCGACAGCTGGGGCCAGGGCATCGCCACCGAGGCCGCCCGGGCCGTCCTGGCCAAGGGCTTCGCCGACGGCCTGACCGAGATCCGCGCCGTGCTGGCCCCGGACAACGCCCGCTCGGCGGCGGTCTGCCGACGCCTCGGGATGACCGCCACGGGGCTGACCGACCGGTGGTACGGTCGGCAGCTCGCGGAGTTCCGGATCGGTCCGGACCACGGAGAGCCGGGACCGGACCGCGGAGAGCCGGGAACGACGGACGTGACGCTCGACCTCTGGCGGCGGCCGCTCGCGGAGGTGCCGGCCGAGGTGTGGGACCGCACCGAGCTGACCGTGCTCATCCTCGCCGAGACCGGCATCAGTGAACTCCCTCCCGAAATCGGACAGTTGACCGGTCTGCGAACCCTCGACCTCGGGCACAACCGGCTCACCGCGCTGCCCGCCGAGCTCTTCGACCTCACCGGGCTGCGCGACTTCCTCTACCTGCACGACAACGCCCTCACGGCGCTTCCCGAGGCGCTCGGGCGGCTCACCGCGCTGCGCCACCTCAACATCGGCGAGAACCGGCTCACCGAACTCCCTTCCACGATCGGCGGGTTGTCCGCATTGATCGAACTGCGCGCGCAACACAACCGGATCACCGCGCTGCCCGAGTCGATCGGTGAACTCGGCGCGCTGCGCGAACTCTGGCTGCGCGGCAACGCGTTGACCGGCCTGCCGGAATCCGTCAGCCGGCTCGCCGAACTGCGCGAGCTGGAACTGCGGGAGAACGCCCTCACGGAGGTCCCCGCCGCTCTCGCCGGTCTTCCGCTGCTGCGCCGCCTCGACCTGCGCGGCAACCGGATCACCGAACTGCCCGACTGGCTGGCACGACCGGGTGCGCTGCCCGCGCTGGAGAAGCTGGACCTGCGGTGGAACGACGTACGGCCGTCGGCCGGGCTGTCGGCGGCGCTGGCCGCGCGCGGGTGCGTCACGCTGTACTGAGCCGACCGGCCTCCCGGAAAACGATCGACCGCCGCGAGCGCGGAACTGCTACCGTGGAACGCATGAAGCGCGCTGCACTCGCCACGACGACGCCGGAGAGAGTCCCGGCGCGCTGACTGCTGACCCAGTCCGAAGCCCCGGGGCGAGTGCCCCGGGGCTTCGCCGTTCCCGGAACCACTCGCCCGCCGACCGAGTGGAGACCACCCCGTGCACGACCACGCCGCCGACCAGCGCCCCGCCCACGGCCGCCCCGCCCACGACCACCGCAAGCTCGGCCGGGAACTCGACCTGTTCGACACCGACCCGCTGATGGGCTCCGGCCTGCCCTACTGGCTGCCCGGCGGCGCCGCGATCCGGCACTCCCTGGAGGAGTTCATCCGAGGCCGCGAGCGCCGGGCCGGCTACCGCCACGTCTACTCCCCGGTGCTCGGAAAACGCGAACTGTACGAGATCTCCGGGCACTGGGCGCACTACCGCGACGACATGTTCCCACCCATGGAGCTGGGCTCCGAGGAGATGGTGCTGCGCCCCAGCCTCTGTCCCCACCATGCGCTGATCTACCGCTCCCGATCCCACAGCTACCGCGAGCTGCCGCTGCGCATGGCGGAGTTGGGAGGCATGTACCGCTCGGAGCCGTCCGGGGTGCTGGGCGGCCTGACCAGGGTGCGGGCGATCCAGCTGAACGACGCCCACATCTTCTGCACCCCTGAGCAGGCGGCCGACGAGGCCGTGGCCGCACTGGAGTTGATCCGCGAGGCGCACCGGGCGCTGGGCGTCGTCCCCGTCCGCTACCGCCTCTCGCTGCCCGGCGCGGGCGGCAAGTACGTGGCGGACCCGGCCCTGTGGGAGCGCGCCGTCGCCCTGCTCACCGAGGTGCTGGAGCGCTCCGGGGTGCCGTTCGAGGCGGCGGAGGGCGAGGCCGCGTTCTACGGGCCCAAGATCGACGTGCAGATCGCCGACGGGGCCGGGCGCGAGTTCACCCTCTCCACCGTCCAGATCGACTTCCACCAGCCCGAGCGGTTCGACCTGCACTACATCGGCCCGGACGGCGCCAAGCACCGCCCGGTGATGGTGCACCGCAGCGTGATCGGCAGCGTCGAGCGGGTGGTCGCCCACCTGATCGAGCTGTACGGGGGCGCCTTCCCGGCCTGGCTCGCGCCCGTCCAGGTGGTGCTGCTGCCCGTCTCCGAGGCCGAGCTGCCGCAGGCCGGGCGGCTGCGGCAGCGCTGCCTCGACCTCGGGCTGCGCGCCGAGGTCGCCGGGCCCGAGCACGGCACCCTCGGCGCCCGGATCCGTGCGGCCCGGCTGGCGCCGTACCAGGCGGTGGTCGGAGCCAGGGAGGCCGTGGACGGCTCGGTGGCGCTGCGGCTGCGGGACGGCCGCCGGCTGCCGCCGCTGCCGGCGGAGGAGGCGTGGGCGCGGATCGGGGCGCTGGTGGCGGCGTGCGAGGCGCGGCTGTGGGCGCAGGACGCCGAGAGCTGAGGGCCCGTCGGCCGGCGCGCCGGTGGCGTCCGTACGACTAGTGCGTCATCCGGTGTGTCGGCCGGGGCGGGGGCGGCGGCGGCCCGTCGAATGGGCCGGTCGGCCGAGTCTGCGGCCGACTGCCCCACCCGTACCGGAGGTACCCCGATGCGCTTCCCCCGCGGCTTCGCCGCTCCCGCCCTGGCCGGCTGTCTGGCGCTCGCCGGGGCCGTGGCCGCCACCCCGGCCGGCTCGGCCGAGCTGCGCCCGCTGCCCATTCACGCCGTCCAGTACTGCGCCGCCGTGCTCGGGCACGTCCCGGGGGCCGACACCGCTTCGGCGGCCCTCGGGCGGGCCTGTTCGTCGGACTTCCGGACCAGCGGGTTCGCCTGGGCGGAGGGCGGCTTCGACGCCGCCGGGCAGTCGGCCGACCGCCCGGTGGTGTCGATGGAGTAGCGGACGCCCCGCTGCCCGGCCGCGCCGCCCGAGGGGAGCCGCGCGGCGCGTGCCGGTCAGTAGGACTGGAGCTCGATCAGGCGGCCGTCCGGGTCGCGCAGATGGGCGGTGCGCAGCTTCGGCCCCCATTCCGGGCGGTCGGTGGCCGGGGCGGCCGGGGAGCCGCCGTGGCGCAGGCAGAGGGCGAGGGCGGTGTCCACGTCGGGCACCCGGAGGACCAGCATCGAGTCGTCCTGCGCGGGCGCGGTGGCGGGCAGCCCGGTGGTGCCGAGCGCGGCGGCCATCGCGGAGCGGTCGAAGAGCGCCAGGACGGCCTGGTCGGCGGCGTCCCAGTTGGCGTACGGACCCTCGGGCGAGCCCTTGACCAGGGCGGCGCCGGTGAGCGGCGGCAGCACCGCCCGGTAGAAGTCGAAGCACTCGGCGAAGCGGGTGACCAGCAGGCGGGGGTACAGGGCGTCCACGGGCGGGCTCCTGACGGCGGGATGAACCGGAGGGGAGGGAAATTAATGGGTCGGCACCCACTATAGGGAGGGACCCTAGACTGCCGCCATGGCTTCCGAGAACCCGCAGCCCGCCGACGACCTCCCCCCGACCCTGCTGGACCTCAGCACCTACCTGCTCTCCCGGGTCGGCAAGGCGGCGCGCGGCCGCCTCACCGATCGGCTGGCCGAACGCGGCCTGCGGCTCCGGGACATGGCGGTGCTGGCCGCGCTCGCCGACTTCGGTCCGCAGGCCCAGCGCGACCTGGTGCGGCGGCTCGCCATCGACCCGAGCGACCTGGCGAAGGTCGTGGACCAGCTGGCCGCCGGCGGCTACGTCGAGCGCGCCAGGGACCGGACCGACCGGCGGCGGGTCTCGGTGTCGGTCACCGAGGCCGGGCGGGCGCTGCTCGCCGAACTGGACGCGCAGGCGCGGGCGGTGCAGGACGAGGTGCTGTCGCCGTTGGACGCGGAGGAGCGGCGGGTACTGCGGGAGCTGCTGGTGCGGGTCCACCACGGGATGGGGGAGCGGGGCGGCGGCCTGTGAGGCGGCCGGGCCGCTCGGCCGGGAGCTGCGGTCGCGGGCTCCGGCCGGTCGGGGGCTCCGGTCAGTCGGCCCTGGGCCCCGGGCGGCGGGCGCCGGCGAACTCGGCCGCCCAGCGCGGGACTTCGAGCGCGTTCTCGACCCGGGCGACCAGCGTGCCGGTGCGCTCGGCGTGGATCATCGCGCCCTCGCCGACGTAGATCCCGACGTGGTGGAGCGGCGCGTCGGGGCGGGAGAAGAACAACAGGTCGCCCGGGGCGAGCGCGTCGCGTGCCACCGGGGCGCTCAGGTTGAACTGCGCGCCGGTGTAGTGCCCCAGTTCGACGGTGCCGTGGCTGGCCCGGTACCAGCAGTAGAGCGACAGGCCGCTGCAGTCGTAGCCGACCGTCTTCTCGCCCAGGCAGACGCCGTTCAGCCAGCCGTTCTGGTCGTCGCAGAAGCCCAGGCTGGCGCCCAGCCGGTCGCCGCCGCCCCAGGCGTACGGCACGCCGAGCTGGCTCGTGGCCACCTCGGCGACCCGGCGGCCCAGCGCGGCGACGGGCAGTGACCGGGGCGTCCCGGGCGCGGCGTCGGAGGCCGCCTGGGCGGCCGGGCCGAGGGCCGGGACGAGGCCCGCGCCGAGGGCGAGGCCGAGCACGCGGCGCCGGTGGACTCCGGAGGTCTGGTCGCGGCCGGACGGTTGGGGCTGCATGGCGGTGACTCCCGGTCAGGTGGCGAGGGCGGGTTGGCACGTGTGCGCGTGGGGGGCGGGTGTGGGGGCGGGCGTACGCACCAGGATTCCGTCCGGTCGGGCCGGGCCGCCATCACCCACAACGGTGAATCGCGGCCACCCGGTCCCCGATGCGGAACGGGGTTCGCCGGTAAATGGTTTGACGGTCGTTCGGGAGGCGCCAACGATGGGCGCGAACGTTCGGTCTGGACATCGGAGGACTTCATGAGCGGCGCCGTCAGGTTGATCCGTGACACGCGGCTGACCAAGGCGGTCGAGTACGCCTACGCGGCGGAGGTGGACGCCCCGGTCCGCTCGATCTGGCTGGCCGGCGCCTGCCCGCTGGACGAGCAGGGCCGCACGGTCGCGGTCGGTGACTACGAGGCCCAGGCCCGCCAGGTGATGCGGAACCTGGCGACCGCGTTGGAGGACGCCGGTGCGGCGCTCACCGACATCGTCCGGACCACGGTCTACGTGGCCTCCAGCCGCCGGGCGGACCTGGCGAAGGTGTGGAGCGTCTACCGGGCCGCGATGGGGGAGCACGACGCCCCGAGCACGCTGCTCGGCGTCGCGGTGCTCGGGTACGAGGACCAGTTGGTGGAGGTGGAGGCCGTCGCGGTCCTGCCCGCCCGGGCCGACGGCGTTGTCGGAGGGGCTTGGCAGGATGATGCCCATGCTCGACACCTGTCCTGACCGGAGCCGTGACGACCGGCTCGTTCCGCCCGACGTCCGGGGCGACTTCGAGGTGCACCTGACCGTGGCGGCCGGTGCCGCCGACGCGCTGGCCGCCTGGGCCGGGGGCGAGGGCCTGAAGTTCACCCAGATCCTGTTGGCGCGCGGTGCGGTGCCCTCGCAGCCGATGCTGACCCTGCGGGTCGGCGGCACGCTGGAGGAGGTCGCGGCTGCCACGTCCCGGACGGCGGAGCGGCTGGCCCGGGCCGGGTTCGCCGTCCTGCGGGCCAAGATCGAGGCCACCCCCTGGGCGCAGGGCGTCCCCGTCTCGGACGAGGACGCCGTGCCGCACGGGAGCGGCCGGTACTTCGAGCACCACGTCAAGTTGCTGCTCCCGGGCCGGGGTCCCGCCGCGGGCCCGGCCCGGCCCGCGGCCCCCGCCCGCCTCGCCCCGCTCACCGAACTGGCCGTCCGGCACGGTGCGCACCTGTCGCGCAATCCGCGCCGGGTGCGCGAGGACGGCCGCTGCGAGTGGTTCGTGACCCAGCGGTGCCGCCTGGTCGGCCTGGACACCGCGGCCCGCCGTCTGGAGGCGCTGCTGGAGGCCCTGGCCGCCGACGGCCGCGAGGTGGTGTCGGTGGAGCGCGAGTTCGTCGTCGTGGACAGCGACGAGGCGCTGGACGCGGGCTGGATAACCGAGCACGGGCACGGGCACGGCGCCCAGCCGAACGGAGAGGGAGAGCAGAGATGACCAAGGACCAGTCCCGGTCCCAGCCGCCGGTGACGTGGGAAGGCCTCCGGTGGGGTCCGTGGGAGGGCGTCGTGCTGCCCAAGCAGCCGCCGTCGGAGGAGGTGCGCGAGGAACGGGGCCTGCCCAGGAGCCTGCGGCCGATCGACGACGAGGCGGTCAGCCAGCAGCCGGTCTTCGACCCCGCGCTCGCCGAGTACAGCCGGGCCCTGCGCCCCAGCGAGCCGGCCTTCACCGATCCGCGGCTCGCCGAACGCTGGCTCGCCGCACGCCGCGAGGCGCTGAACACCGTCCTGTCCGCCGTCGCCGACTCACCGTGGGCCGAGCACCTGGTGCTGCGCGGCAGCGTCCTGCTGCGGGCCTGGTACGGCGAGCAGGCGCGGGAGCCGGGGGATCTGGACTTCGTGGTCCGCCCGGTGGACTGGCAGTTGGAGGACGCCCGTACGGACCGCATGCTCCAGGAGCTGGCCGCCGGCGCCGAGCGCCTCTCGGGCGCGGTGCGGCTGCACGCCGACCAGGCGCTCGGCGACGAGATCTGGACGTACAGCCGGATACCCGGGCGCAGGCTCGTGCTGCCGTGGTCGGCCCCGGGCGTCCCGGGCGGGACGGTCCAGCTGGACTTCGTCTTCACCGAGCACCTGCCCGTCCCGCCCGAGTCCTTCCGACTTCCGGGTGTCGCCGGTCCGCTGCTCACGGCCACCGCGCAGCTGTCCTTCGCGTGGAAGATCCTCTGGCTGATCTCGGACAACCACCCGCAGGGCAAGGACCTCTATGACGCCGTCCTGCTCTCGCAGTCCGCCGAGCTGCCCTACGACCTGCTGCGGCAGGTCTTCACCCAGGCCGACGAGAGCTGGTTCCGCCGGCCGGTCCTCCCGGGCCACCTCGCCGGCATCGAGGTCGACTGGGACGAATTCGCCAAGGACTACCCGCGGTTCGCCGAGCCCGTCGAGGAGTACCCGGCCCTGCTGGAGGCGCGCCTGCGCCCGACCTTCGCCGGTCGCGGCGAATACGCCCTGCGCGCCCAGTGGCTGGCCCCGCTGATCGAGGACCTGCGGAAGGTGCTGGAAGTCGACGGCATGACCGAGGTCCAGCGGTGGATGGACCGGCGCTACATGCTCCCGGAGAACACCCTGGTCGTCACCCGGGAACTGCTCGGCGTCAGCCTCGAAGAAGCCCACCGCACCGTCTCCGCCCGCCTCGACGGCGAACCCGCGCGGCTGACCCGCAGGCTCGCGGAGGCCGTCGTCCGCTACGCCGCCGAGCTCGAAGGCGGCCACCCGGCCGGCGGCGCCGACAGCGACTGACACCCCCCACCTGCCGCACCGTCGTCCCGGGGCCGCCGCGAGTCGCGGCGGCCCCGGGACAACGGGCGTCGAACCCGGCGAGGCCGAACGCCCGGCGGCCCTCACGCCGCGTCAACGTCACTTGACCCTCGACGTGCTCATCGGGCCGTGGCGGCAAGGTAGTTGGACACCGCGCCCCTACCCTGGGCCCATGAAGCAGCACATCGTGACCCTGATCCTCGGCGGCCTCCTGCTCGGCATCGTCGCGTTCGGCGCCGGGTGGTACGCGGCGGACGCCCGGGAGACCGCTCCGGCGCCGACCTACATCATGGTCACCCCGGAGCCGGTCGCCACCGGTTCCGCCTCGCCGCCGGCCTGGGCCGGTAGCCGGAGCCGGTAGCTACTGCCTGACGGCCCAGAACCGGTCGGCCATGTCATCGAAGCCGACCGACGCGGACAGCGCCTCCGGGGGTTCCTTCCAGAGCATCTGCCAGTTGCCGTCGCCCGGATCGTTGTCCACGATCACCTCCAGGCCGCGGGCGGTGTTCACCCAGCTGCTGACCTGGTCGCGGAACCCGTAGTCGGCGAAGTAGACGGCCGCGTCCTCGTGGAACAGGTTGAACTGGATCCGGCGCCCGCCCCAGCTCTTCTCGGAGTAGAAGCAGTAGTACGACGGCTCGGTGGCCGGCGTCGGGCAGTGCTTCCAGTCGCGGCCCGGGACACCGCGGCGCGTGTGGTCGCCACTCCACGGCGGTGCCTGCGCCTGTCCGGGCAGCGGGAGCACCACCACCGCCCCGTCCGGATAGCTGACCTCGTTGGCGGCGGTCTGCTTCCCGCCCCTGCCCGCGGCGAGTTGGGCGTCCACCGCCTTCCGCAGCGCGTCGCGGTCGGCGTCGCTCAGGGCGGTGATGATGGCTCTGCGGTCCCCGGCCGGGCTGTGCGCGGAGGCGGCCTGCGCCCCGAGGGGAGCGACCAGGAGCACCAGGGCCCCGGCCGTACGGACGACGAGACGGCGGACTCGCGAGTGCGTCATATGCCAACCGTAGCCGTGCACATACCGCCGGTAACCGGGCTTTCTCGATCAGACGGCGCGCACCCGGCCGGGCGCGCCGGTGCGCACGCGCCCGCCTGATCGAGCGAGCCCGGGGCAGGGGCCGCGCCCTCGGCCGCGCCGACGCCGAACGGGCTCGGCAAGCGGGTCTTCGGCCCCCTGGTCGCGCTCTGACCGGGCTCGGCCCGGGGCGGCCCCGGGCACGACGGTGCCACCCCGCGCCGGATCCGCCCCGGCACCCGGCGCACCCGCTCGTCCGGTAGATTCTGCGCCCGGTTGATGGGCACACGAAGCGGCTGGGTGCCACGGCTTCGACGCGGGGGGCAACGGGGTGGGCGGCGGAAACGGGCAGGACCGGCGGGTGGCGGATCTGCTGGAGTGCTGGCGGGCGATCGAGCTGTTCGGCCCGCCGGCGATCCCCGCGCTGCCGCGCAAGCGCCGCGCCGGGCGGCCCCGGGCGTCGGACCCGGTCGTCGTCGACGTGACGCCGGCCGCCGGTCGGGCCGAACCGGTGCTGCCGTGGTCGCCGGAGCATCCGGAGACGGCGGCCTGGCGGGCACCGCGGGGCATGGTGTGGCGCCACGAGGTGTACGGCGGGGTCTTCGAACTGGAGCTGCTGCGCCGGGCGATGATCGCCGTGCTGCCCGCCGGCACCGACCCGGACCCGGGAGTGCCGGACGAGGAGCTGGTGCTGTCGGGCAGCAGCGCGATGTTCGCGCTGGTCCTGGACGAGCACGGGCGGCCGGTGGAGGACACGTCGGTGGTCTCCGCGTGCGCCTGGGCGACGGGCCGGCTCTTCGACCCGGGGCCGTCGGCCCCCGGATGGCTGGACGGCTTCGAGGAGTTGGGCGAGGCCTTCGAAGTGGCGGTGGGGCGGCTGACCGCCACGCCGATCCCGTACGCGCCCGGGCCCGGCGCCGTCGTGCCGGGCCCGCTGCCCTCCGGCCCCGGGGCAGGAGCGCCCGCACCGCAGACGGCGGCCACCGGCGGCTGGCGGCAGTTGCTCGCGGAGGTCCTGGGCGGCGCGGCGGTGGCCGCGGTCGGCGCGCTGTTCGGCGAGGTCGCCGGGGCCGCCGCGCAGGGGGCGACCGAGCCGCTGGTGCGACGGGTCGCCGACTGGGCGGCGGCCCGCCGGCCGGACCAGGGACCTGTCGCGCACCGGGCTTCCACCGCCGACCAGGACCCCGGCGCGCACCGGGCTTCCACCACCGACCAGGACCCCGACGCGGACCCGGGCACCACGCCCGCGGCGCCGGAACCGGCCTCCGAGGCGCCCGCACCCGCCGGGCAGCCGCAGGACGAGGACGGCCCGCGCCCGGTCACGCTCGCCGACCTCGTCGCCCTGACGGCCCAGATCGCCCACCTCTGCGGCGTCGAGGAGCACCTCGACCCGCGCGTGATCCGGGTACAGAGCCGGCTGGTCCACCGCCCGCGCGGCCAGAACGCCAAGCCCGCCGCCGCCCAGCCGTTCCTCAACAGCCTGCTGCCACCGGACCTCGCCAGGGTCCGGGCCGCGCTGGACGACGGCGGGGGAGAGGGCCTCGGCCCCGCCCTGGCGGCCTACCTGACCGACCGGCGGGACATATCCGTCGGCGCCCGCACCGATGTGCGCGAGGACCGCCTCACCGTCCTCGAAGGCGTCGACCCGGCCCTCGTCCCCGCCGGCCGCTGGCCCGCCAAGGCACGGTACCCGCTCGCCCTCAGCCAGCAGTTCGCCGTCAACCGCATGCTCGCCGACCGCGCCGAGGCCGCGACCGGCACCGCCGACCCCGACCCGGGCGGCCTGTTCTCCGTCAACGGCCCACCCGGCACCGGCAAGACCACCATGCTGCGCGACCTGGTCGCCGCCCTCGTGGTCGAACGCGCCGCCGTGCTGGCTGACTACCGTCGGCCCGACGAGGCGTTCGTCGGCCGCGCCTGGCGCGGCAAGGACCGCCAGGGCGTCCACGCCCGCTTCGTCGCGGCCCTCGACCCCAGGCTCACCGGCCGCGAGATCGTGGTGACCTCCTCCAACAACGGCGCCGTGGAGAACATCACCGCCGAACTGCCCGGCGCCGACGCCCTCGACGAGTACTGGCACGACGGCCCGGACCACTTCTCCGACCTCGCCTCCGCGCTCCTGGGCGGCGCGCCCGCCTGGGGGCTGGTCGCCGCGGTGCTCGGCAACAAGGGCAACCGGACGAAGTTCACCGAGCGCTTCTGGTGGGGCCGCCTGCCCGAGGCCGAGAGCGCCGCCCGTGAGGCCGGCGGGCTCCCGCCGCTGCGCGGGATGAACGCCGTCCTCGGCGACTGGATCCCGCCCCGGGCGCCCAGGCCCGCCCCCTCACGCGACCGCCGCACGGGCACCACCCCGGCCCCGGCCACCGAGGCCCAGGCGCCGGCCGGCCCCGCCGAACCGATCCCCTCCTGGCCGGAGGCCGTCGCCGCCTTCCGGTCCGCCCAGGCCGAGGTCGAGCGCCTGCGCGCCGAACGCACCCGCCTCGCCGCCACCCTGGCGCAGACCCGCTCGGCCCGGGTCCACCCCCGCCTCGACGCCCTGCGCGCCGCCGTCGCCCGCGCCGACGAGCGCGCCGCCGCCGCCGAGGCCCGCCACGACGCCGCCGGCCCGGCCGTCGAGAGCGCCCGCACCGCCACCCGCACCGCCGAGGACGCCCACCGGGCCGCGACCGAGCACGTCCCCCTGGCCCGCGAGGCCCTCGCCAATGCCAGGGCCGACCTCGCCGTCGCCCGGGAACGCGCCGAGGACCACCGCCGACAGGTCGAGGTGCTGACCGCCCTGCACGCCGAGCCCCCCACCGCCGACCAGCCGGGCCTGCGCTCAGGGCTGCGCAGGCTGCTCCGGAGCGGTGCCGAGCGCCAGGCCGCCGAGGAGCACCGCGAACAGACCCGGGCCGAACTCCTCACCCGACTCGTCGAGCAGCGCACCGCCCTGGAGGAGGTCCAGGAGCACATCGCCCACCGCGCGAGGGCCGCGGACCTCGCCGGTGACCTGCACGCCCGCGCGGTCACCGCCGTCACGGAGGCCGCCGAGGCCGTCACCCGCGCCCGAGGACGCGAGGAAGCGGCCCGCGCCGAGCGGTCCGCCGCCCTCGCGGACGCCGAGCGGGCCCGCCGCGAAGCCGGCTCCGCCCGGCACGACCTGGAACGCGCCACCGCCGAACTCGACGCCGCCCACCGCACCCTGCGCGCGGCCGCCGCCGACCTGCCCTCGCTGCCCCTGGACTGGCTCGACCTCGACGACCACGCGCAGGAACTCGGCGCCCCGTGGTCCGACGAGGCCTGGAGCACCGCCCGCAGTGACCTCTTCCTGCGCGCCCTCGACCTGCACCGCGCCCTCGTCGCCAACACCGCCCAGCGCGTTCGCGGCAACCTCCAGGTCCTGGTGGAGCTGATGGCCGGCACCGCCGGCCCCGTCCCCGACGAGCAGGTCCGCCAGGCC
Source organism: Kitasatospora sp. NPDC034533 (assembly GCF_055575155.1). NCBI lineage: Bacteria > Bacillati > Actinomycetota > Actinomycetes > Kitasatosporales > Streptomycetaceae > Kitasatospora > Kitasatospora sp. NPDC034533. The sequence continues at coordinate 12,363 of NZ_JBVITE010000057.1, read as the reverse complement.
TGGCAGACCCTCTTCCTCCTGGTCCCCGTCGTCTCCACCACCTTCTCCTCCATCGGCAGCATGTTCGCCCGCCTCGGCCGGGGCTCCATCGGCTGGGTCCTCGTCGACGAAGCCGGCCAGGCCACCCCGCAGGCCGCCGTCGGCGCGCTGTGGCGCGCCCGCAGGGCCGTCCTCGTCGGCGACCCGCTCCAGCTCGAACCAGTCGTCACCATGCCCACCGCGCTCCAGCGCCGGCTCCTGCTCGCCCACGGCGTCGACGAGGAGTGGCTGCCCTCCGCCACCTCCGCCCAGGCCGTCGCCGACCGGGTCAACCGGTACGGCACCTACCTGCCCGCACCCACCGGCGCCGAGCAGGACACCGTCTGGGTCGGCTCGCCGCTGCGCGTCCACCGCCGCTGCGAGGAGCCCATGTTCACCGTCAGCAACGAAGTCGCGTACGGCGGCCTCATGGTGCACGGCACCCACCCCCGGCCCTTCCCCGACGCCGAGCACGACGGCCTGCTCCCCAGCCGCTGGCTCGACACCCCCGACCCCGACCGCCCCGCCGACGCCCCCTGGGGCGAACGCGACCGCCGCGCCCTCACCTTCCTGCTGCGCCGACTCGACCGCCAGGGCGTCGGCGTGGAACGGATGCGCATCATCGCCCCCTTCCGCGCCCTCGTCGCCGAAGCCCGCAACACCTGCCGCACGCTGCCCGGCTGGACCGCCGAGCACCTCGACGAGCGCTGCGCGACCGTGCACAAGGCCCAGGGCAAGGAGGCCGACGTGGTGATCCTCCTGCTCGGCGCCGGCCGCCCCGGTGCCCGGGCCTGGGCGGCCGGCACTCCCCACCTCCTCAACGTGGCCGCCAGCCGGGCCAAACGCCGCCTCTACGTGGTCGGCGACCGCGCGCTGTGGGCCCCGCTGATCCACTTCGACGTCCTGGCCGCCGAACTCCCCGTCTACGACCACGTCCGCGACCGCGACACCTGGCCCCTCGACGACCCGGGCCGTGAGCCCGTCGGATCCCCCGGCAACTGACCCTGGGCCGACGACGGCACGGGGCGCTCTCCGGGTGCTGAAGCGTCCATTCGGAAGAAACCGTTCGTTCGGTTTCGGGTGCCGACGAACCGACCGACGCCCAGGAAGGGGTCCTGAGGGCCCCGGGGCGTGATATCACCACGGGGCCGGTGGCGAAGGCGGGTTGGGGGGATTCACCGCGTTCGTCTTGTCGGTCGCGGGTGAGGCGAAGCTAAGATACGGGGTGTTTGGTTTGGTTTTCGGGGAGCTCATGGCGGGGTGGTTTCGGTGGTACGACAGGAACGGGCGCTCCGGACACGTCGGCTGATCCTGGAGGCGGCGGCCTCGGTCTTCGACGAGTTCGGGTACGAGGGAGCGACCATCGGCGAGGTGGTCTCCCGCGCCGGGGTGACGCGCGGCGCGGTGTATTTCCATTTCGCCTCCAAGCGGGATCTGGCGCAGGGCGTGGTGGAGGAGCAGTTCGTCCAGGACGGAGTTCCCGAACGGAGCTGCAAGCTCCAGGAGTTCGTGGACACCGGAATGGTGGTGGCGCACCTGATGCCGCGTGACCCGCTGCTCAGCGCGGGTGCCCGGCTCTCGCTCGGGCAGGACGTCTTCGAGGATCTCGGCGGCGGGGCCATCCCCGGCTGGATCAACCGGTTCGAGGCGCTGCTGGTCGCGGCCGGCGAGCGCGGCGAGCTGCTCCCGCACGTCGTGCCGGCGGACACCGCGTGGCTGCTCGTCGCCGCGTGGACGGGAGTGCAGATCCAGTCGCAGAAGCTCTGCGGCCGGGCGGACCTGGAGCTGCGGGTGTCCGCGCTGTACCAGCACCTGATGCCGAGCGTCGCGGTGCCGGGGGTGCTCGGTTCGTTGCAGATGGGGCCGAACCGCGGTGCCCAGGTGGTCGCGGAGGCGGCGGCGGCCCGCGCGGCCGAGGAGGCCGGTGAGGCGGAGGAGAGCAAAGCCGTGCGGGCCGAAGTGAAGGCGGCGGCCGGCGTCGGCTGACGGCCGTTCACCGGCCTCTCCGTCTATCGGAATCCGACGGATCGGGCGGCACCGGTCGGCAATCGGACGGCGCCGGACGCGGCGGGCGGGCGAACCGAAGAGACGAACTGGCGGCGGCGGGACCACGGGGGTCCGGCGCCGCCTTTTGCGTGCCCCGGTCCGGCCCCGCGGAGGGCGGGAGGGACGAGAGGTCGGGAGTGTCGGTGGCCGCCGTCCCCGGCGGTGCGGCGAGGGATGACGCCCTGCCAAAAACAAACAGCACGTTCGGTTTTGTATTGACAAACCGCACGTCCTGTTTTTGACTGTTGGCAGTTGACCCAGGGGTGTCGACCCGGGTGCCGGCCGTCGGCGGAGGGGCCTGCGGCGTTCCGTGTGTGATGAGGGGTGGTCATCGTGGAGATCCGGGTGCTCGGGACGTTGGACGTCCGGGTGTGCGGAGTGTCGGTGGTGCCGTCGGCGCCGAAGCCGCGGCAGGTGCTGGGGCTGCTGGCGCTGCGGGCCGACCAGGTGGTGGCGGCCGGAGTGCTGGCCGACGAGCTGTGGTCCGGCCGTCCGCCGCGCAGCGCCCGCACCACCGTGCAGACGTACGTGCTCCAGCTGCGCGACCTCATCGACCGGGCGCTCGCCACCGTCGGCGCGGCGGGCGGGATGTCCTGTGCCAAGGACATCCTGGTGACCTCCCCCGGCGGCTACATGCTCAACAGCGGCGGCGGCCTGACGGACCTGCGGGAGTTCGAACGGCTGGCCGGCACCGGGTACCGGGCGATGGACGCCGAGGACCACCCGGCGGCGGCCCGGCTGCTGGGCGAGGCGCTCGCGCTGTGGCGTGGCCAGGCCTTCGCGGACGTCCCGGTCGGCGGCCAACTCGCCGTCGAGGCCAGGCGGTTGGAGGAGACCCGGCTCTGTGCGCTGGACCAGCGGATCGAGGCCGATCTGCGGCTCGGCCGGCACCGGGTGCTGCTCGCCGAACTCACCGTGCTGGTCGACCGCTACCGCACCCACGAGAGCCTGCACGGCCAGTACATGATCGCCCTGCACCGCTCCGGCCGCCGGGGCGAGGCGCTGGAGGCCTATCAGCGCCTGCGGAACACCCTGGTGCGGGAGTTGGGCATGGAGCCGTCGATCGGACTGCGGCGGCTCCAGCGCTCCATCCTGCTCGCCGGACCGGATCGCGCGGAGCGCGAGCCCGCCGCCGCGGCCGCCGGGTCGGGTGCGGGCACGGGGGCCGGGGCGGCCCGGTTCAGCCGGGTCGGATGAACCCGGCCGCGGACGGCGGTCGGAGGCCGCGGCACCCGTCCTGGGGCGGCCGGGGTCTGGTCGGAACGTGCTTGGCGTCGTGAGGGGTTGTGGGACAGGTGGTCCAGGAGAGGTCGGAGCGGACGCGCGGGCGGCTGGTGGAAGCGGGGGCGGCACTGTTCGACCGCCGCGGCTACGCCGGGGCCACCCTCGGTGAGATCGCCGCAGCCGCCGGGGTGACGAAGGGGGCGCTGTACTTCCACTTCGCCTCCAAGGAGGAGCTGGCCAGAGCGGTGTGCGTGCAGGCCGAGCGCTTGCTGCGGCTGGTCTGCGCGGACCTGCGCGCCTCCTCCTCACCGCTCCAGGGGCTGATCGACGCGGGGTACTGGCTGGTCGACGCGCTCGGCGCGGACCCGGTGATCCGGGCGGCCTTCCGCCTCGGCCGCGAGGACACCGGCTGGCAGGCCGGGTCCGGTCTGGCGGGGCCCGGGCAGCCGCCCTTCGCCGGCATGCGCGGCTTCCACAGCGTCTGGGCCGGGGCGGTGCGGGACCTGCTGGCGGGCGCCCGCCGTGCGGGAGAGCTGCGGGACCGGTCGGGAGGCCTCGGCCCGGAGACCCTGGTGGTGACCGCCGCCTGCGGCCTGGAGGTCGTCTTCGCCGACGGCTGCCCCGCCGAGGAACGCGTCCGCCGGGTCGGCGCGCTCTGGGACTGGCTGCTGCCCTGCCTGGTGCCCCCGGGCGCGGCCGGGGACTACCGCACCAGGCCTCTGGCCCCGCAGCCCGCCTGACGGCGGAGCGGCCGGACAGCGGACCGCCCCCGGTACCCGAAGGCACCGGAGGCGGTCCGACCGCTGGAGGACGGCGGGATCGAAGGTGTTACGCCACGGGCTCCTTGGCGCTCGCGCGGCGCTTGGCCCGGTAGAGCAGCAGTCCGCCGACGGTCATCAGACCGCCCCCGGCCAGGGCCGCGACCCCGGCCGGCGAGCCGGCCTCCGGCAGCTGGCCCCAGCCGCCGTGCGGCGGAGCCGGGTACTCGCCGGGGTGACCGGGCTGACCCGGCTGGCCGGGCTCACCGGGGTGGCCGGGCTCACCGGGGTGGCCGGGCTTACCGGGGTGGCCGGGCTTACCGGGGTGGCCCGGGTGCGTGGGGCAGCCCTTGCCTCCCTTGTGGTCACCTCCCTTCGGCGGGCAGGCCTCGACGGTGATGCAGAGGTCGACCGGCGGGCTCTGCACCAGCTGACCCTGAGGGTCACGGGCCGAGGCCGTGGCGGTGTTGGTGACGTGTCCGGCCTTGGCGTCCGCCTCGGTCACGGTGTACGTGCCGTGGCAGGTAGTGCTCTGGCCCGGGTCGAGGGTCGTCACGTCGCAGGTCACCTGCCGGACGTGGTCGTCGTTGACGGCCAGCTCGGTCACCGTGGTGGAGCCGGTGTTGGTGACGGTGTAGGTGTAGGTGATGGTGTCGCCGGGCCGCGCGTTCCCGGTGACATCGGCCCGCTTGGTGATGGTCAGCGCGGACACCGGCGAGACGACGTCGACCGTCGCCTCGGCCGGCGGGCTCTGGACCGGTTGCCCGTCGGGGCCGGTGCCGTTGGCGTGGGCGGTGTTGGTGACGTGTCCGGCCTTGGCGTCCGCCTCGGTGACGGTGTAGGTGCCGTGGCAGGTGGTGCTCTGGCCGGGGTTGAGGGTGGTGGTGTCGCAGGTCACCGAGGTGACGTGGTCATCGGTCACGGTGAGGCCGGTGACCGGCGCGGTGCCGGTGTTGGTCACCGTGTAGGTGTAGTGCACGGTGTCACCGACGTGGAACGGGCCGGCGCTGTCCGCCTTCTTCGCCAGGCTGAGCTGTCCGGCACCGACGACGGTGACCGTCTCGTCGACCGGCGGGCTCTGCTCGGTCTGGCCTTCGGGGTTGGTCCCGGTGGCGACGGCGGTGTTGGTGACGTGCCCGGCTGTGACGTCGGCGGCGGTGATCACGTACGTGCCGTGGCAGGTGGTGCTCTGGCCGGGGGCGAGGGTGGTGGTGTCGCAGGTCACCGAGGTGACGTGGTCGTCCGTGACGGTCAGGTTGGTGATCGGGGCCGTGCCCGTGTTGGTCACGGTGTAGGTGTAGTGGACGGTCTCGCCGAGGTGGAACGGGCCGGTGCCGTCCGCCTTCTTCGTCATGCTCAGCTGGGCCACGCCGACGACGGGGACGGTGGCTTCGGCGGGCGGGCTCTGCTCGGTCTGGCCCTCGGGATTGGTCCCGGTGGCGTGGGCGGTGTTGGTGACCTGGCCGGCCGTGACGTCGGCCGCCGTGATGACGTAGCTGCCGTGGCAGGTGGTGCTCTGCCCCGGGGCGAGGGTCGTGGCGGCGCAGGTGACCGCGGTGACGTGGTCGTCCGTGACGGTCAGGTTGGTGACCGGGGCCGTGCCCGTGTTGGTCACGGTGTAGGTGTAGGTGACGGTCTGGCCGAGGTGGAACGGCCCGATGCTGTCCGGGGTCTTGGCGAGGGTCAGCTGCACGACGCCCGCGACGGGGACGGTGGCCTCGGCCGGCGGGCTCTGGACGGTCTCGCCTCCCGGGCCGGTGCCGGTGGCGTGGGCGGTGTTGGTCACCTGGCCGGCCGTGACGTCGGCCGCCGTGATCACGTAGGTGCCGTGGCAGGTGGTGCTCTGGCCGGGGTTGAGGGTCGTGGCGCCGCAGGTGATCGAGGTGACGCGGTCGTCGGTCACGGCCAGGTTGTTCACCACCCCCGTGCCGGTGTTGGTGACGGTGTAGGTGTACGTGACGGTGTCGCCGAGGTGGAACGGCCCGACGCTGTCCGGGGTCTTCGCCAGGCTGAGCTGCGCGACCCCGACGACGGGGACGGTGGCCTCGGCCGGCGGGCTCTGGACCGGTTGGCCCTCGGGGCCGGTGCCACTGGCGTGGGCGGTGTTGGTGACGTGCCCGGCCGCGACATCGGCCACGGTGACGGTGTAGGTGCCGTGGCAGGTGGTGCTCTGGCCGGGGTTGAGGGTGGTGGCGTCGCAGGTCACCGAGGTGACGTGGTCATCGGTCACGGTGAGGCCGGTGACCGGCGCGGTGCCGGTGTTGGTCACCGTGTAGGTGTAGTGGACGGTGTCGCCGAGGTGGAACGGGCCGGCGCTGTCCGCCTTCTTCGACAGGATCAGCTCGGCCTCCCCCACGACGGGGACGGTGGCCTCGGCGGGCGGGCTCTGCTCGGTCTGGCCCTCGGGGTTGGTCCCGGTGGCGTGGGCGGTGTTGGTGACCTGGCCGGCCGTGACGTCGGCCGCCGTGATGACGTAGCTGCCGTGGCAGGTGGTGCTCTGCCCCGGGGCGAGGGTCGTGGCGGCGCAGGTGACCGGGGAGACGTGGTCGTCGGTCACGGCCAGGTTGGTGACGGGCGCGGTGCCGGTGTTGGTCACCGTGTAGGTGTAGGTGACGGTCTGGCCGAGGTGGAACGGCCCGATGCTGTCCGGGGTCTTGGCGAGGGTCAGCTGCACGACGCCCGCGACGGGGACGGTGGCTTCGGCCGGCGGGCTCTGGACGGTCTCGCCCTCCGGGCCGGTGCCGGTGGCGTGGGCGGTGTTGGTGACCTGGCCGGCCGTGACGTCGGCCGCCGTGATGACGTAGCTGCCGTGGCAGGTGGTGCTCTGGCCGGGGTTGAGGGTGGTGGCGCCGCAGGTGATCGCGGTGACGCGGTCGTCGGTCACAGCCAGGTTGTTCACCACCGCCGTGCCGGTGTTGGTGACGGTGTAGGTATACGTGACGGTGTCGCCGAGGTGGAACGGCCCGACGCTGTCCGGGGTCTTCGCCAGGCTCAGCCTGCCCACGCCCGCCACCGGCAGCGTCACCTCCGCGGGCGGGCTCACCACCGTCTCCCCCTGCGGGTTGGTGCCGACCGCCTCGGCCGTGTTGGTGATGTGGCCGAGCGCCAGGTCGGCGTCCGTCACCACGTAGGAGGAGTGGCAGAGGGTGCTCGCGCCCGGGTTGAGGGTGGTCGCGTCACAGGTCACCGGAGTGACGTGGTCGTCGGTGACGAAGACGTTGTGGAGCACCGTCGAACCGGTGTTGGTGACGGTGTAGGTGTAGTGGACGGTGTCCCCGACGTGGACCGGTCCCGCGGTGTCCGCCTGCTTGGCCAGGCTGATCGACGACGGGCCGACCACGGTGACCGTGGCCTCGGTCTCCGGTGAGGTGACCGGCTCGCCGTTGGAGGTCCCGGAGGCGAAGACGCGGTTGACGACCTTCCCGTTCAGGGCGTCTTCCGGCGTCACGAGGTACGTGCCGTGACACTTGGTCATGTCGCCGGGGCTGCCCCTCGGGGCCAGGACGGTGGTGTCGCAGGTGATCCCGGTGACCCTGTCGTCCGTCAGCATGAGGTCGGTGATCTCGGTCCCGCCGGTGTTGGTGACCACGTAGGTGTACGGGACGGCGTCGCCGACCTGGAAGGGCTCAGGGGCGTCGACATGCTTGATCACCTCCAGCCCCGGAGGTGCCACCACCGGCACGTCCTCCGAGGACGGCGGCGAGGTGACCGGGCCTTGGTCCGTGGTCCCGGTGGCCTGGGCCGTGTTGGCGACGTGGCCCGCGGCGGCGTCCGCGGCGGTGACCAGGTAGGTCGCCGTACACGTCACCGTCTCCCCGGGGGCCAGGGTGCTCACCGGGCAGCTGACCGGCCCGACCTTCGGGTCGTTGACGGCCAGGTCGGTGATCGGCACGTTCCCGGAGTTGGTGACGACGAAGTCGTACGGGATCGGGGTGCCCACCGTGATCAGCCCGGGCAGCGGCTGGTGCGCCTGCTTGACCAGGTTCAGCTCGGGCAGCGGCTGGTCGGTGTAGATCACCAGGTTGCGGATCAGGTGCACGTCGGTGAACAGGCCGGTGGACCCGGCGAAGCCGAACTTGTACGTCGAGGGCACCGGCGTGGGCGCGGGCGTCTGGAGCACCTGCTGGGAACCGGCGCCGTCGTTGAAGTCGATGGAGACCGTCAGCACCGGTGAGGGCGCGGGCGTCAGGTGCACGTGCACCCGGCGGCGCGAGGGCTCCAGCAGGGCCTGCGCCTCCTGCGGCGTCACGCCGGGCGGCAGGAAGGTGAGCGGGCCCTGGAGGCTCCCGGGCAGGGTGGAGGGCCACGGGCCGTTGGTGGTGAAGTTGCTGGTCGTCGCGGTCAGGAAGCAGTAGCCGACGGTGCCGTTGCCGGGGCCGCGGACCGTGACCATGTTGGCGCCGGGCGCGGGGACGTGGAAGGCCGTGCCGGCGGGGGACCGCTGGGCGCAGCCGTCGCCGCGGTGCTCCCAGTCGCCGAAGTAGTTGCCGAGGACGTCGAGCCCGACGCCCAGGTACCCGCTGTCGACACCGGGAAGGAAGGTGAGGTTCGGGTCGTCGTCGGGCAGCTTCTGGGCGTAGCCGAGGCTGCCGCCGTAGGCGCCGGGGTGGGTGAGCGAGACGTCTCCGTTGACGAGGAAGAAGGAGATCCCGTCGGCCGGGGTGGCGGGTGTGGTGCTGCCGTACTGCCACTGGTCGAAGGTCACGTCCAGGCCGTTGCCGGCCGGCAGGGCCTGGTCGAAGAGGACCGCGCCGCTCTGGTCGTTGCTGGAGTCGGTGATCCGCAGGTAGCCGTAGGGCGCGGAGTCCAGCGGGGGCACCGGGCCGGTCTCGGGCAGCGGGCAGCCGCCCAGTGGGCGGCCGTCCGGCCCGAGCGCGGAGGCCGGGGCGCCGGTGAGGCAGGCGGCGCCGACGGCGATGAACCGGGGGTCGGCGGTCGCGCCGGTGAAGGTCTCCTGGAGCAGCGGGGTGCCGGTCGCCCGGACCCGCTCCGGCGGCGCCGTGGCGACGTGAGGGGCGGGCGGTTCCACGGCGTTGGCCAGTGAGGCGGTGAGTCCGGCGCCGAGCAGGCCCAGGGTGGCCGCGGCGCTGATGAAGCGGGCCGTACGGGATCGGAGGCGTGACGGTCCGCGGGAGTGTCTCGTCATGTCGGTTAATATGCGCGGACACTACGGACCGTTATCGCCATGTACTGTCAGTGGGCCTATGGAATAGCCCGGATGAACGAGTGTCGGGACCGTGGTGCCTGGGCAATGAGGGGCGGCCCGACGCAGGGGTGGCATGGCCTGGCGGAATCATTCCAATCACCCCTGTTCGGCGATGCGGTAGGGTGACCGACGCCGAGCATGACTGCGACTCAGGGAGGTGAGACCCATTACCGGACTGTCCGAGCGGGTGCTCCCGGAGCGCGGCCGCGCGGGCGCCTAGCCGCGCACGGCGCGGGAGGTGCGCCGACGCGGTGTCGGCACCGGCGGGAGCCCTGACGGAGTGGTTCGCCCTCCTTCCGTGTTCTTCCCCAAGGGGTTCTCTTGCCGGTCTTCTCCTCCGTCTCCCTCCGTTCCTCGGTGGCCTCCCGGCTGCGCGCCGCCGGTTGCGTGTTCGCCGAGGAGGAGGCGCGGATCCTGCTCTCCGCCGCCGCCTCGCCCGCCGACCTGGCCGCCATGGTCCGCTCCCGCGCCGACGGGCGGCCGCTCGAACACGTCGTCGGCTGGGCCGAGTTCGCCGGACTGCGGATCGCCGTCGACCCGGGCGTGTTCGTCCCGCGCCGGCGCAGCGAGTTCCTGGCCGCCACCGCGACCGCGCTGACGACCCCGGGCGCGGTGGTGCTCGACCTGTGCTGCGGCAGCGGCGCACTGGGCGCGGCGGTCGCGGCCACGGCGGCGCACCCGGTCGAGCTGTACGCGGCCGACATCGATCCGGGCGCGGTCCGCTGCGCCCGCCGCAACCTGGCGGGGGCCGGTGCGGGGGTCGGGGCCGGGAACGGGGCCGGGGTCGAGGTCGGGGGCGGGGCCGGGGCTCGGGTCTTCGAGGGGGACCTGTTCACGGCCGTGCCCACCTCGCTGCGCGGCCGCGTCGAGGTGCTGATCGCCAACGTCCCGTACGTCCCGACCGGTGATCTCGGCCTGCTGCCGCCCGAGGCGCGGCTGCACGAGGCCAGGCCGGCGCTGGACGGGGGTGCGGACGGGCTGGACGTGCTGCGGCGGGTGGTGGCCGAGGCGCCGGGGTGGCTGGCGCCGGGCGGGGCGTTGCTGTTCGAGACCAGTGAGCGGCAGGCGCCGACGGCCCTCGCGGTGACCAGAGCGGCCGGGCTGACGGCGGTGGTGACCCGGGAGGAGGACCTGGACGCCACCGTGGTCACGGCGACGCTGCGCTGAACGTCCTTGCTGCGAAGGTGAATTGGCGAGTCGCGAGTCCGCCGGCCCGGCCACCGTTCCCCCGCGACGGTGGCCGGGCCGGCGGCGTCCGGGCCGCGTCCGCTCAGAGGTGGGCGCCGTACACGTGGTCCACCGGGATGGTGAGCAGCACCCGGCGGTCGGAGACCATCACCCGGCGGTAGTCCGCCCAGTCGGGGTGTTCGCCGGCCGCGCGGCGGTAGTAGGCCACCAGCGCCTCGACCTCCGGCCCCTCCGGGTCGGTGCCCGGCCCGGTGAGGGAGGCCACGCCCTCGGCGGTGGCCCAGGAGCGGCCGTCCGGTCCGGTCACCTCCAGGCTGACCCTGGGGTCCCGGCGGAGGTTGGCGGTCTTGGCCAGCCCGTCCCGGGTGGAGATCAGGATGGTGTTCGCCTCCCGGTCGTAGAACGGGAGGACGGGGGAGAGCTGGGGCCGGCCGTCCGCCTTGATGGTGGCGAGGACGCCGAGGCGGCTCTTCGCGAGCAGCGCGTACGGGTCGAATGGTGTGGTGGTCATGGGGGCATCATCGACCTTCACACCGGTGTGAAGGCAAGGTCCGGCAGGCGTGTTGGGGCGGGAGGGTCCATATGACGGTATGACGACCGCACGGTCACAGGGTAGGCCGGTACGGAAAGTTCGGAATCGGGCGTGATGTCCGGCAGCGACCGTTAGGGTCGGTCGGGACGGACATGTCGGTCCGCACCTTCGAGCCGAGGGGACACCGCACGATGGCACGCCGACGCAGGCCGGTGGAACTGCTGGAGTACTCCGACGACCTCCACCTGGAGGACGTCACCCCGCTCGCGGCCTTCCTCGCCGCCCGTCTCCGGGAGCTGGCCGAGGCCCAACCCGAGGGCACCGGTGCCCGGTTCGCCGCCGAGCGGCTGGCGGCCATCACCGCCCGGGACTGCATCTTCCTCTCCGACATCCTGGGGGCCTGGGAGGACGCGATCCTGGAGGGCCGGGCCGACGAGCCCGGCTGGACCCAGCGGATGCGCCAGGACTGCGTGCTGTGGTGGGAGCGGCTGTGCCGGACGGCCGAGGAGTTCAGCGACCACCCCGACTACTGGACCCGGTGGCGCCCGCTGCCGTTCATGAACCTGGCGCACGCGGAGTTCATGGAGGGCCTGACCGACCGGGCGGGCGGCGTGTACCGGGGCGGCGCGCACCCGTGATCCCGGGCCGGCCGGGGCGGCGGCCCCGGCCGGCTGTCGGCACCGGCTGGTACGGTCGCGCGCATGAGCAGAACGGTGCCCTACACGGGCGAGGAGAAGGAAAGCCTTCAGGTCGCGCTGGACCGGCACCGCGACGCGGTGCTGTGGAAGCTGGAAGGCCTGGACGACGAGCAGCTGCGGCGCCCGATGACGCCCTCCGGGACCAACCTGCTGGGGCTGGTGAAGCACCTCGGCGGTGCCGAACTCGGCTGGTTCCGGCAGACGTTCGGTCATGAGATGGGTCCGTTGCCGTTCGACATCGACGCCGACGAATCCTCCGACATGAGGGTCGAGCCGCACGAGTCGACGGCGGACGTCCTGGCGTTCTACGCACGGGCCCGGGCGGCCGCCGACGAGACGATCCGGGAGCTGGCGCTGGACGCCCGCGGCACCTCCTGGTCGGGCAACGAGGTCTCGCTGCGCTGGGTGCTGATCCACATGACCACCGAGACGGCGCGGCACGCCGGGCACATGGACATCCTGCGGGAGCTGATCGACGGCGGGACGGGGGACCACGACCGGAGCTGACCGCTCCCGGGCCGGGGAAAGGCAACCAAACACCAAAAAAAGAAGGGGGGGGGGGAGGGGGGGGGGGGGGGGGGGGAGGGGGGGGGGGGGGGGGGAGGGGGGGGGGGGGGAGGGGGGAAGGGAGGGGGGGGGGGGGGGGGGGGGGGGGAGGGGAGGGGGGGGGGGGGGGGGGGGTGGTTTATATCA
>NZ_JBVITE010000056.1:0-60009 GCF_055575155.1 Kitasatospora sp. NPDC034533 | reverse complement strand
ACCGCCGCGATCTGGCACAACGACCAGACCGGGCAGCCCGTCATGCGTTCCCTCACCGCGTACGACCACTGAACCCCTTGGCATCAATCATCTAGACCCCGGGCAGCGGCTCCTGGTCGACGTCGAACCGCGCGACCCGCTCCGCCGGGTCCCGGCACTCCGGGCCCAGCCGCAGCATCCGCGACTCCGGGTCGTGCAGCGGCCGGTGGCAGCGGCGGCAGGTCACCCGCGGGCGGAGGGTCTGCGCGGACTCCGTGCCGGGAAGCGGCTCGGGGCCGGAGGGGCTGCTGGTGCTGCCGGTGGGACTGCTCATGGGGAGACGGTAGCCGCCCGCACCGTCAAGGCCTCCGCCGGTGCGTGAAACGATGGCCCCATGGCCACCGACCGCAGCAGCGCAGGAGACCCGGCACGCACCCTCGCCCTGCTCTGGGGCCTCACCGCCGAGGAGAAGCCCGGCCGGCGCGGACCCCGGCAGGCGCGGTCGACCGGGGAGATCGCCGCCGCCGCGATCGCCCTCGCCGACGCCGAGGGCGTGGACGCCGTCACCATGCGCCGGGTCGCGCAGGAGCTGGGGCTCTCCCCGATGGCGCTCTACACCTACGTGCCCGGCAAGGCCGAACTGCTCGACCTGATGCTGGACACCGTCTACGCCACGATGCCGCGCAGTGCCCCCGCCGACGACGGCTGGCGCGCCCGGGTCACCGCCGTCGCGGACGACAACCGCGCGCTGCACCGCGCCCACCCGTGGGTCGCCGCCGTCTCCACCAGCCGCCCGCCGCTCGGGCCCGGGCTGATGGCCAAGTACGAGTACGAGCTGCGCGCCTTCGAGGGCACCGGGCTGTCCGACGTCGACCTGGACGCCGCGCTGACCCACCTCCTCGGCTTCGTCCAGACCTGCGCCCGGATGGCCGCCGACGAGCGCGCCGCCCGCCAGGACAGCGCGATGACCGACGAGCAGTGGTGGGCCGCCAACGCCGATCTGCTGGCCCGGGTCTTCGACCCCGAGCGCTACCCGGTCGCCGCCCGGGTCGGGGCCGCGGCCGGTGAGGCGCACGGCGGCGCGTACAGCCCGGAGCACGCCTACGCCTTCGGCCTGGCCCGCGTCCTGGACGGGCTCGACGCGCTCATCGGGCGGCGCTGAGCCGACGCGTCCGTCCGGACGCCGCCGACCCGGCGCGCTCACCGCCGGTCGTACTCCTCGCGCGCCGCCTCGACCTCCGGTACCCGCCGCTCCGACCAGTGCGCCAGCGCCGCGACCAGCTCCGCCGCCTCCCGCCCCAGCGGGGTGAGGCTGTAGTCGACCCGCGGCGGGATCACCGGGTGCGCCTCGCGCAGCACGAAGCCGTCCCGCTCCAGCGTCTGGAGGGTCTGGGCGAGCATCTTCTCGCTGACCCCGGCGACCTTGCGGCGCAGCTCGCTGAACCGGTAGCCGCGCTCGTTCAGCGCGCCGAGCACCAGGACGCCCCAGCGGCTGGTGACGTGCTCCAGCACGCCGCGGGAGGGGCACATCCGGTCGAAGACGTCGGCGGGGGGCAGCCCGGCCGCCGCCGGGCCGGCTTCCTTCAGCTCGCTTACCTTCATGTCAGTACCCTACTTCTAAGTGCGTACTTTCTAAAGGTTAGTGCTTTCCCTAGGGTGAGTTCCGAGGTCAGAACCCCCTAGCGATCCCCTGGGAGCATCACCATGTACGTCGTCACCGGTGCCACCGGCCAGCTCGGCCGTCTCGTCGTCGAAGGCCTGCTGGCCGCCGTCCCCGCGAGCGAGGTGGCCGTCGCCGTCCGCTCCGCCGAGAAGGCCGCCGACCTGGCCGCGCGCGGCGTGACCGTCCGCGTGGTCGACTACGACAAGCCGCAGACCCTGGCCGGCGCCTTCGCCGAGGGGGACCGGGTGCTGCTGATCTCGGGCAGCGAGGTCGGCCGCCGGATCCCGCAGCACCGCGCCGTGGTGGAGGCCGCCGAGGCCGCCGGGGTCGCGCTGCTCGCCTACACCGGCATCCTGGGTGCCGCCACCTTCCGGCTGGCCGACGAGCACAAGGCGACCGAGGAGCTGATCCTCGCCTCCGGCCTGCCGTACGTGTTCCTGCGCAACGGCTGGTACACCGAGAACTACCTGGGCGACGCGGCCGGCACGGCGGCTCGCGGCGTGGTGCTCGGCAGCGCCGGTCAGGGCCGGGTCGCCACCGCCCCGCGCCGCGACTACGCGGACGCGGCGGTCGCCGTCCTGGTCGGCGAGGGCCACCGGGGACAGGTGTACGAGCTGAGCGGTGACGTCGCCTGGAGCCTGCCCGAGCTGGCCGCCGAGCTGTCGGCGGCCTCCGGCAAGCCGGTCGAGTACCGGGACGTCACCCCGGCCGAGCACCTGGCCGCCCTGGTCGGCGCGGGCCTGCCGCAGGGCTTCGCCGAGGCCCTGGTGGACGTGGACGCGGGCATCGCGCGCGGCGAGCTGGCCGGCACCCCGGGCGATCTGGCCCGGCTGATCGGCCGCCCGACCGTGCCGCTGGCCGAGTCCGTCCGCGCGGCGCTGGCCGCCTGACGCGCGGCGCCGGGGGCCCGACGCGCGGTGCCGGCCGTCTGACCCACGGCGCCGGGGCCCGGCGCGCGGCCCGATCCGCCGGAGTGGCGGATCGGGTCGGCCGGGCGCGTGCCGGCACCCGGGCAATGTCATGACCAAACTCCGGAAACGGAGATGACAGTCACCCCTCCCGGCCGCTACCGTCGCCTCGACACACGTGCGCGGGAGGACGGTCGGCCATGGCGGCAACAGAACAGCAGGACAACGGCCGGGGCCTCTGGTACGGCATCGCCGCGTACGGCATCTGGGGCCTGTTCCCGCTGTTCTGGCCGCTGCTGGAACCGGGCGCCGCCGACGACATCCTGGCCAACCGGATGGTCTGGTCCCTGGTCGCGGTGGTGCTGCTGCTGATCGCCCAGCGGCACTGGGGCTGGATACGCCCGCTGCTGCGCCAGCCCCGCCGGCTCGCCATGCTGGCCGGCGCCGCCACCGTGATCTCGGTCAACTGGGGCGTCTACATCTGGGCCGTCAACGCCGGGCACGTGGTCGAGACCAGCCTCGGCTACTTCATCAACCCCCTGGTGACCATCGCCTTCGGCGTCCTGGTGCTCAAGGAGCGGCTGCGCGGCGTCCAGTGGACGGCGGTGGGCATCGGCGCCGCCGCCGTCGTGGTGCTGACCGTCGCCTACGGGCAGCTGCCCTGGATCGCGCTCACCCTGGCGCTCTCCTTCGCCACCTACGGCCTGCTGAAGAAGCGGGTCGGGCTGAGCGGGCTGGAGAGCCTGGCGGCCGAGAGCGCCTTCATGTTCCCCTTCGCCCTCGGCTACCTGGTCTACCTGGAGGCCACCGGGCGCGGCACCTTCGGGCACACGGTGGCCGGCTCGTACGGCTGGGGGCACTCCGGGCTGCTGATGCTCAGCGGGGTGATCACCGCGATCCCGCTGCTGTTCTTCGGCGCCGCCGCCATCCGGGTGCCGCTGACGGTGCTCGGACTGCTCCAGTACCTCGCGCCGGTGTTCCAGTTCCTGATCGGCGTCGCGGTGTTCCACGAGTCGATGCCGCCCGCCCGCTGGGCCGGCTTCGGCCTGGTCTGGGCCGCGCTCGCGCTGCTCACCTGGGACGCGCTGCGCCAGGTGCGGACCGACCGCGCGGTGCGGGCCGCGGCCGTGCCGCGACCCGCACCGGTGGAGGCGCCCCGGGAGTCCGTCACGCGCTGATGTCCCGGCTGGTGAAGCGGGACCAGGCGGCCGAGCCGAACACGGCGACGTAGGCGGCCTGGAGGCCGAGGTCCTTCAGCACCCCGTCCCAGTACATCGGCGCCCGCAGCAGGTCAGCGAAGTTCAGCCAGTAGTGGGAGAACAGGAACGGCCTGATCGCGTCCAGCTGCGGGAAGGCGTCCAGGATCTGGACGGTGACCACCAGCCCGACGGTGGCGGCCATCGCCGCGATGCCGCTGCCGGTGAGGGTGGAGACGAACAGCCCGATCGCCACCAGCCCGGCCAGCGAGGCCGCGACCACCAGCGCCACCAGCAGCGCGCGCAGCAGCGCGTCACCGAGGCCGATGGTGTCCCCGGAGAGCAGCGTCACCTCGCCGAGCGGGAAGAGCGCGGCGCCCGCGGCCAGGGCCGTCACCGCGACCGCCGCCGTCGCGGCCAGGCAGAACACCAGCCCGGCGGTGAACTTGGCGGCCAGCAGCCTGGTCCGCCCGGCCGGGGCGACCAGCAGGTAGCGCAGCGTCCCGGAGGCGGCCTCGCCCGCCACCGCGTCCCCGGCGACCACGCCGACCGTCATCGGCAGGAAGACCGGCAGGGCGACCGCGAGGGCGGTGAAGACCAGGAACAGCCCGTTCTGGGTGGTCTGGGCGATGAAGCTCGGACCGCCGCCGTCGCGCGGGCTGTCCGTGTTGAGCTTGACCACCACCCCGATCAGGATCGGCAGCACCGCCAGGATGGCCAGCAGCACCTTGGTGCGCATCCGGCGGAAGGTCAGGTGCAGCTCGCTGCGGAACAGCGCCAGGAACCCGGCCGCCGTCTGCGGCCGCCGACCGGCGGCGAGCGGCGGAGAGCCGGCCCGCGACGGCGCCCCGGCCCCTGACGGCGCCCCGGCCCGCGACGGCGCCTCAGCCTGCGATGGTGCCTCAGCCCGCGACATCGAAGCCCTCCCCGGTCAGCGCCACGAAGGCGTCCTCCAACGTGCCCCGCTCCAGCCCGAAGCCGTGCACCCGCACCCCGGCCCCGACCAGTGCCGCGCACAGCCTGGGCAGCGCCTCCTCGTCCAGGACGCCCGGCTCGCCGTCCACCCGGCCCTCGCCGGGCACCAGGGCGGTGATCCGGTGCTCCGCGAGCACCTCGGCGGCCCGCGCCACGTCCGGGGTGCGGACCACCAGCCGCCCCTGCGCCCGGGCGGCCAGCTCGGCCACGGTGCCCTGCACCACCAGCCGGCCCCGGGACATCACGGCGGCGTGGGTGCAGACCTGCTCGATCTCGTCCAGCAGGTGCGAGGAGAGGAACACCGTGGTGCCCTCCGCCGCGACCTCCCGGACCAGCGCCCGGATCTCCCGCATGCCCTGCGGGTCCAGCCCGTTGGTCGGCTCGTCCAGGACCAGCAGCTCGCGCGGCTGGAGCAGCGCGGAGGCCAGGCCCAGCCGCTGCTTCATGCCCAGCGAGTACGCGCGGGCCTTCTTGCCCGCCGCGGCGCTCAGGCCGACCCGCTCCAGCGCCGCCTCCACGCGCCGGCGGCGGGTGCGCGGGTCGGCGGTCGGGTCGGCGGCGTCGAAGCGCACCAGGTTGTCCCGCCCGGAGAGGAAGCCGTACAGCGCCGGGCCCTCGATCAGGGCGCCCACCCGGGGCAGCACGGTGGCGACGGACTGCGGCATCGACTCGCCGAGCACGGTGGCCACGCCCGAGGTGGGGGCGATCAGGCCCATCAGCATCCGGATGGTGGTGGTCTTGCCGGAGCCGTTGGGGCCCAGGAAGCCGAAGACGGAGCCGCGCGGCACGGCCAGGTCCAGGGCGTCCACGGCGAGCTGGCCGCCGCGGAAGCGCTTGGTCAGGCCGCGGGTCCGGATGACGTCGTCGGCGTGGGAGCCGGGCGGGGTGGGGGAGGCGGCGGGAACGGGAACGGGGGCCGGGCGCGGCGCGGCGCCCGGACCCCCGGCCGACTCCGTAACGTCCCCCGTTACGGGAGCCTTGGTCATCCGTCAGTTCACCCCGGCGGCGTGCTGGAGGACCGGCAGGGTCACCGCGCCGGCGAAGACCCGGCCGTCGTCGGTGAGCAGGACGTTGAGCACCTTGGTGCTCACCAGGGTGCCGCCGTCGACCGGCTTGCCGAGCGACTTCACCAGCGCCTGCGGGTTCACCGACCGGGCCGCGTCGCCCCCGCGACCGCCGTGCCTGCCGCCCTTGCCGTCGCCCTGGGGCGCCGTGTCCACCGCGCTGGGCAGCCGGGTGGTGACGACCGTCGTCCAGCCCTCGCCGATCACGTTCACGCCCGGGTGCCCCTCGGTGCCCGGGTGCGCCTTGGCCCCGCCCGGCGCCTCCTCGCCCGCCCCGTCCGCCTTCTGGTCCGTCACCTTGGCCCCCTTGGGGGCGGTGAAGTCGAAGGTCCTGGCGTCCGGCTTGGCGAAGGACACCTCGGTGAAGCGGACGTTCAGCACGGTGCTGCCGTCGGTGGACGTCACCGCCACCGCCAGCGGCACCCCGTTGTCCGCGTCCACCGAGATCCGGACCTCGGACAGGGTCGAACCGGACTGGGTGGGCTTCACGCTCAGCTGGTAGGCGTTCTGCCCGGCCACCTTGGCCGTCCCGGCGACCGTCACCGAGGTGGTGCCGGCGCTCGCGGCCAGGAACTGCCCGGCGGCCTCCTGGGGGGTGGCCGGCAGCCCGGACAGCGGAGCCTCGGCGTGCCGCCCCTCGGCGGCCCGCCCGGTCGTGTGCACAGCGCTGTTGGACGAGCTGTCCCAGGCCCAGGTCTGGTCGCCGTTGTGGACGAGGGTGTAGCCGGCCATGTTCTCCAGCACGTCCACCCGCCGGCGGTCCGGACCGTCCACCGCGACGCGCAGCGTCTGGTCCCCGCCGAGCAGGCCGAGCAGCTTGGCCTGCGGGTCCGCGGTGGAGCCCTTGTCGCCGCCGTGCCCGCCGGCCGCCCCGCCGAGGCCGCCGGCCGCGCCCAGCAGCTGGCCGGGCACGCCGAGGTCGGTGGAGACCGCGACCGTCCCGGACAGCGCCTGGGTCTCGGAGCCGAGCACCTTGGCGACCAGCTGTTCCGCCGTCACCGCCGGCAGGTCGGGCGCGCCGTCCGCGGCCAGCGCCGGTACCAGCCCCACCCCCGCGGCGATCGCCGCGGCCACCGCCACCGGCACCCCGGCGCGCATCAGGACGCGCCGTCGGGAGCGGTACGGCACGCCGCCGTCCGGATCGTCCCCCGCCGCCTTCTCATCGATCATGGCGTTCTCAACTCCTTTGGGTGCCCGTGTGATTGGCCTTGCTCCTCCATTAGAAGCCGCCGCGGCGGCGCCGTCATCGCCCTGTGGGGCCAGATCGGGGTGGCCTTCACGGCTACACCGACCCTGAGACGGCATCAGGGTTCCGTCCCTCCGGAGTACCACGTCTGGCATAAGGTCACGCCATGGACGGAACCGCCGTGGACGCCAGCACCCCGCCGACCGCGAACGCGATGCGCCGCGCCCTGCGCCGCGCCCGGGACGGCGTCGCCCTCGACCTGGCCGAGGCCGCCGTGCTCCTCCAAGCCAGGGGCGACGACCTGCTCGACCTGTGTACGAGCGCCGCCCGGGTCCGGGACGCCGGCCTCGAAGCGGCCGGCCGTCCCGGGGTCATCACCTACTCCAAGAGCGTCTTCATCCCGCTCACCCGGCTCTGCCGCGACAAGTGCCACTACTGCACCTTCGCCACCGTCCCCGGCAAGCTGCGCCGGGACGGCCACGGGGCGTTCATGTCCCCGGACGAGGTGCTGGAGGTGGCCCGCCGGGGCGCCGAACTCGGCTGCAAGGAAGCCCTGATCACCCTCGGCGACAAGCCCGAGGACCGCTGGCCGGAGGCCCGCGAGTGGCTGGACGCGCACGGCTACGACGACACCATCGCCTACGTGCGCGCCATGTCGATCCGCGTCCTGGAGGAGACCGGCCTGCTGCCGCACCTCAACCCGGGGGTGCTGAGCTGGACGGACTTCCAGCGGCTCAAGCCCGTCTCCGCCTCGATGGGCATGATGCTGGAGACCACCGCCACCCGGCTGTGGAGCGAGCCCGGCGGCCCGCACCACGGCTCCCCGGACAAGGAGCCGGCCGTCCGGCTGCGGGTGCTGGAGGACGCCGGGCGCAGCTCCGTCCCGTTCACCAGCGGCCTGCTGATCGGCATCGGCGAGACGTACCGGGAGCGCGCCGAGTCGCTGTTCGCGCTGCGCAAGGTCTCCCGGGCCTACCACGGTGTCCAGGAGCTGATCCTGCAGAACTTCCGCGCCAAGCCCGACACCGCGATGCGCGGCATGCCGGACGCCGAACTGGACGAGCTGGTCGCCACGGTGGCCGTCGCCCGGCACCTGATGGGCCCCACCGCCTGCCTCCAGGCGCCGCCGAACCTGGTGGACGGGGAGTACGAGCGGCTGATCGCGGCCGGCATCGACGACTGGGGCGGCGTCTCCCCGCTCACCCCCGACCACGTCAACCCCGAGCGCCCCTGGCCGCAGATCGACCGCCTCGCCGAGCGCTCCGCCGCGGCCGGCTTCGAGCTGCGCGAGCGCCTCGCCGTCTACCCCGAGTACGTGCTGCGCGGCGAGCCCTGGCTGGACCCGCGGGTGCTGCCGCACGTGCGCGCGCTGGCCGACCCGGCCACCGGCCTGGCGAACCCGCAGGCGCCGGTCCGCGGGCTGCCCTGGCAGGAGCCCGAGGACCTGCCGGAGTCGTACGGGCGCACCGACCTGCACACCACCATCGACACCGAGGGCCGTACCGGGGACCGCCGGGCCGACTTCGAGGACGTGTACGGCGACTGGGAGGTGCTGCGCGAGCAGGTGCTCGCCCAGGGCGCCCCCGAGCGGCTGGCCGGGGACCTGCGGGAGGCCCTCGCGGTGGCCGCGGACGACCCGGTGAAGCTGACCGACGACCAGGCGCTGGCCCTGTTCCACGCGGACGGCCCGGCCCTGGACGCGCTGTGCCGGATCGCCGACGACGTGCGCCGGGACGCCGTCGGCGACGAGGTCACCTACTGCGTCACCCGGAACATCAACTTCACCAACGTCTGCTACACCGGCTGCCGCTTCTGCGCCTTCGCCCAGCGCCGCACCGACGCGGACGCCTACACCCTATCCCTGGAGCAGGTCGCCGACCGGGCCGCCCAGGCCTGGGAGGTGGGCGCCACCGAGGTCTGCATGCAGGGCGGCATCCACCCGGACCTGCCCGGCACCGCCTACTTCGACATCGCCCGCGCGGTGAAGGAGCGGGTGCCCGGCATCCACGTGCACGCCTTCTCGCCGATGGAGGTGGTCAACGGCGCGACCCGCACCGGGCTGTCCATCCGGGACTGGCTCCAGCGGGCCAAGGAGTCGGGCCTGGACAGCATCCCGGGCACCGCCGCCGAGATCCTGGACGACGAGGTCCGCTGGGTGCTCACCAAGGGCAAGCTGCCGGCCGCGACCTGGGTCGAGGTCGTCACCACCGCGCACGAGCTGGGCCTGCGCTCCTCGTCCACGATGATGTACGGGCACGTGGACACCCCGGCGCACTGGCTCGGCCACCTGCGGCTGCTCGCGGAGATCCAGCAGCGCACCGGAGGCTTCACCGAGTTCGTGACCCTGCCGTTCGTCCACACCAACGCCCCGGTCTACCTGGCCGGCATCGCCCGCCCCGGCCCGACCGCCCGGGACAACCGCGCGGTGGTCGCGATGGCCCGGCTGCTGCTGCACCCGCACATCCCCAACATCCAGACCAGCTGGGTCAAGCTGGGCGCCGAGGGCGCGGCCGAGATGCTCCGCTCGGGGGCCAACGACCTGGGCGGCACGCTGATGGAGGAGACCATCTCGCGGATGGCCGGCTCGGCGTACGGGAGCTACAAGTCGGTGCGCGACCTCCAGGCGATCGCCGAGGCAGCGGGCCGTCCGCACCGCCAGCGCACCACCACCTACGGCGAGGTGCCGGCCGAGCGGCGGGCCGCGGCGCTGGCCTCGGACGGGCACCTGCCGAAGCTGCTGCCGGTGCTGGACTGAGCCCGGGTCCGTCCCCGGCCGCCGCTCCCGGCGGTGGCCGGGGACGGCGGCCTGGGCGGGGCCGGGGTAGGGCCGAGGGTGGCGGCCGGACCGGGCCGGCGAACCCGGGGGACGGGGCCGCTTCGATCGGCTCTTCGATTAGGGTTCGAGGGCGCGCGGCACGGCCCGGCATCGCGCGGACCCCCGCACCCGAGGAAAGGCACCCCGTCGTGTTGCCACTGTGGTCACGCGCCCAGCAGCAGGACTACCGCAGCCGGGTGCGGGGCTGTCTGCTCGGCGGTGCCATCGGCGACGCGCTGGGCGCCGGCGTCGAGTTCGACTCGCTGGAGAGGATCCGGGCCCAGTACGGCCCGCAGGGCGTCACCGGCTACGTCCCCGCGTACGGGCGCACCGGCGCCGTCACCGACGACACCCAGCTCAGCCTCTTCACGGTCGACGGGCTGATCCGGGCCCACGTCCGGCGCGACACCGGCAGCTGGCACCCGCCCACCGACCTGCACCTGGCCTACCTGCGCTGGGCCGCCACCCAGCGCGACTGGGGCCCGGACGAGCGCCGCCCGGACCTCGGCTGGCTCGGCCGCGAGGAGTGGCTGTACGCCCAGCGGGCTCCCGGCCAGGGCTGCCTGTCCGGCCTCACCGGAGCCGACGGCGAACGCCTCGGCACCCTGGAGCTGCCCAAGAACCCGCACTCCAAGGGCTGCGGCACGGTGGTGCGGGCGGCCCCCTTCGGGCTGCTCACCACCTGGGAGCCGGGCCTGGTGTTCCAGCTCGCGGTGGAGTGCTCGGTGCTCACCCACGGGCACCCCACCGGCTACCTCGCGGCGGGCGCGTTCGCGGTGATCGTCCAGTCCGTCGCCCGCGGCGGCACCCTGGAGGAGGGCGTGCACCTGGCGCTCGCGCTGCTCTCCGAGCGGCAGGCGCACGAGGAGACCACCGCCGCACTGCGGGCCGCCCTGGACGCGGTGCGGGCCGGCGAGCCGTCCGCCGACCGGGTCGAGGCGCTGGGGGAGGGCTGGGTCGCCGAGGAGGCACTGGCGATCGCGGTCTACTGCGCGCTGGTCGCGCACGACGTGCGCTCGGGCCTGCTGCTCGCGGTCAACCACTCCGGGGACAGCGACTCCACCGGCGCGATCTGCGGCAACCTGCTCGGGGTGCTGCACGGGGACACCGCCCTGCCGCCCGGCCTGCTGGCCGGACTTGAAGGACGCGGGGCGATCCTCGAACTCGCCGACGACTTCGTGATGGAGCTGGTGCACGGCACCGAACTGCACGACCGGCGGACCCCGGAGGGCCTCCAGTGGGCCGCCCGCTACCCGGTGGCGAGCTGAGACCGGGGCCCTGTAGAGCGGGCTGGGGCCGGGGCCCTGAAAAGCCGGGGCCCTGAAAAGGAGGTCGCCCGTGGCGCGGGCCGCCGCCGAGGGCGACGGGCCCGGCCACGGGCGACTCGTCCGAGTGCGGAACCGGGTGGGCCGCTCAGCCCGGGAGCCGGCCGAAGCCGCCGGCCCCCGCCGCCGAGGCGAACGCCGTCCAGGCCGCGGCGGAGAAGCGCAGCTGCGGGCCACCGGGGTCCTTGGAGTCCCGGACCGCCACCACCCCGGCGCCCGGGACGGCGACCTCCACACAGGCGCCCTGGCCTCCGCTGTGACTGCTCTTGCGCCAACCGGTTCCGTACTCGGACGGGGTGATCATTCGTGGAATTCCTTCTCGATGTCGGCTATCAGCGACCGGCTCTCCGCGACACCGAGCGCGGCCGCTCTCAGGTAGTCGTACAGTCCGGTATAGCGGCGCACGTCGGCCTCCTTCTCCAGGTAGAGATCGCTCGTCACACCTTCGAAGTAGACAACCGTGGAATCGGCTGACTCGGGGAACTCCAGCAGAGAGAATGTCCCGGTCATGCCGGGATGGGCGCCGTGCGAGAACGGGATCACCTGGATGGTGATGTTCGGGCGCAGGCTGAGGTCCAGCATCTGCCGCAGCTGCTGCGCCATCACCGCCTTGCTGCCGACCTCGCGGCGCAGCACCGCCTCGTCTATGACGGTCCACAGGCTGCCGAGCTGGTTCTCGCCGTGGATGCGCTCCTGGCGCTTCATCCGGACCTGCACCCGGCGCTGCACGGCGACCGCGTCGGTGTCCGGCTGGGTGCCCTCGACCACGGCCTGGGCGTAGTGCTCGGTCTGCAACAGGCCGGGGACGAAGGAGGACTCGTACGCGCGGATCGAGGAGGCCTCGGCCTCCAGCCCGATGTAGACGCTGTACGGCGTCGGCATGTCGTTGAAGTCGTGCCACCAGCCGCGCTGGCGGGACTCCTTGGCCATCTCCATGAGGCTGGCGCGCAGCTGGTCGTCGGGCACGTTGTACACGTCGCAGAGGTCGCGCACGTCGCGCTGGCTGATGCTGCGGCGGCCGTTCTCCAGCCGGCTGATCTTCGACTGGGAGACCATCAGACGGCCGGCCACCTCCTCCGCCGTCATGCCCAGGCCCTCGCGGAGCTTGCGCAGCTCCGAACCCAGACGCCGACGACGCACGGTGGGATTGACGTTGGCGGACACTTCGACCTCCGGCCGGACCTCTGGTGCTCGTTGGAACGGCAGTCCTCGGAACACTTCGGACATTGGGACCAACCCCCCTGACTCGGAGCAGCATGTCACCTTGGGCCAGGTCGGCGCCGGGGATTCATCGCAGCGCGGTAGAACAGATCATCGGAAAAGCGCTTCCGCGAGACAGTGGAAGTCCCCAGGTGGTAATGCGGCTCGGCTATTCGGACGGGTGCTGCGGGTGGGTGTCCCCGGAGCGGTCGGCGACCGGTCCGCACGTGCCCCCGGCACGTGCGGGGGCAGGTCGCGGCCGGGTGTCCGGGGACGGCAGAGGGGCGGTCGCCGGGCGACTCGCGTCGCGGGGCGACCGCCCCTGGGTGCTGCTGGTGGTGCCTCCGGTCAGGCCGGTGGCACCGGTGGTGCGCCGGGTCGCCCAGCGCCTTCCGGCGGCGTGTCAGCGCCGTGCGGCGGCGTGGACGGGGCGGTGCGCGCCGTCGGACGCGCGGCCGGTGGCGTCGGGCGCGGTGGTGGCTGCCCGCCCGGCCGTGCGCGTCGAGGCGGCCGTCACGGCCTGCCCGGTCAGCGGACGCCGACCCGGGGAGCGGAGACCCGCCCGCCCGAACCCCGGCCCGCCGAGCGGGTGCCGGGACGGCCGGAAGCGGCCCCGGAACCCTGGGAAGAACGGTTCTGCTGCGTCGGCAGGCCGTTCTGGACGTCCATCACGGCGTGCGCGACCATCCCGCCCAGCGGGTCGTACCGGATCAGGTCGCGCAGCCGCGACCGCGAGGACCGGCCCTCGTTGCCCGGGTACAGGTGCTTGCCCAGCCCGACCGAGTGGGCGAGCGCCGCGAGCGCGGCCGTCCGCGGGTCCGGCGGGACACCGGTGCGGATCGCGGTGTCCAGCCGCTGCTTGATCGCGGCGTTGGTGCAGTCGTCGGACGCCTGGTACCGGGTCGTCGGCAGCACCCCGCACACCTGGCCCGGCACGGCCGTGACCATGCCGCAGCGCTCCAGGTGCGCCAGGTACGTCTGCCGCAGCCCCAGCCGGGGCCCGCCGATCCAGTGCGCCGCGCGGACCGGACTGCCGCGTCGGCGCAGCAGTTCCAGCGCGTGGTCGAGGGTCGGGTCGCCGGTCGGCCGTGCGAGCACGACGGCGATCCGGTCTCCCTCCGGTACGATCCGTCCGGCCAGGGACAGCTCGACGAGCTGCGCCCCGGCGAGTCCGAGGTCGAGGGTCTGCGGCTGCGCCGTGGTACCCGTGGTCGGGTCCAAAGCGAGCAGCAAGAGTTCCTCGGGAACAGTTCTGCGGCTCTTGCCCATCCAAGCCTCCCCGCGTGGATGAGAGACAGGGTGACGCCTCTCACACGGGCTTGTCGAGTACGCCTCCGAATCGTGACCTTGGAGTGAAGGCGCGGAACCGGCGGTGTCAGGCCCTGCGTCTGACCGGTGAACAGACCGCGGTGCGGCCAGGCGAGGACAATAAGCGCCGGTCGGGCGGGGTGTGCGCGGACGGAACGACCGTCGGTGGCGGAGACTGTACAGGTACACGGGGCGGGGCGTCGGCTTCCCGAAATCGGGTTCGCCGGTGCCCCGCCGGGCGTTGAGGAGGCTGGGATACGTGGGCGAGTCCCCCGACAGGGTGCTGAGGGACGGCGACGAGCGGCAGCGGGACCGCGAACGCGAACGGACCGGTACGGCGGCCGGCGCCGCCGGGTCCGCCGAGGCCGGCTCCGCTCCGGCGGCTGATCGGGAGTCAGCCCCGGTGCCGGCCAAGGCGACCGCCGGGGCCTCCTCGGACGCCTCTTCGGACGCCGCCTCGGGAGCCGCCTCGGACGACCCCGCCGAGACCTCCGGCGAGGCGGCCCCGGAAGCGTCCGCCGACGCTCCGGCGGCGACGGCCGAGGGCGGCTCGACCGTGCAGCTCCGCGTCCGGGATGTGGACAGCGAGACGACGATGCTGCGGCTGCCGGTGGACAACCGGACCACCGCCCTGCGGCTGCCCGAGGAGCTGGTGAAGGCTGCCGGCAAGGGGAGTTCCGGAGGTGAGGGCGAGGAGGAGGGGGCCTCGGCGTCGGCCGAAGAGGTGACCCAGGCCGTCGAGCGTCCGGTCGGCGCCGACCCGCGTCTCGCCATGCGGACGGGCGTCGCGGTGGCGGAGAAGGTGGGGGAGAAGGCCGGAGGAGAGGCCGGGGAGGAGAAGGCCGAGCCGTCCGGCGGGGCCGGCTCCGAGGGGGCCGCCGAGCCTGCCGAACCGGCCGAGCCCACGGTCGAGGTCGCGGCGGTCGCCTCGGTCGCATCGGCCGGGAAGGCCGCCGGGATCGACAGGGCGGAGAAGGCCGACAAGGCGGAGAAGACGGAGAAGACGGGGAAGGCCGAGGACGGTCCGGAGGGCGCCCCGGACACCCCGGACGCCTCGGACGCCTCGGACGCCGAGTCCGAGGACTCTCCCGCCGGGTCCGACCTGACCCTCGCGCTGACCAAGCCCGCGCAGCCCGGCCGGCGGTCGGACCAGGCCGAGAAGCTGGAGAAGCCCACGCCGCTGCGTGCCTCGGCCGGCACCGCGGCCGGCACCGTTCCGGAGCCGAAGCCCAAGCCCGTCCCGGAGCCCGAGCCGACCCCCGGCCCGGCGCCGCTGCCGAAGCCGGCCCCCGGCCCCGGCCCCGGCCCCTCCCCGGCCCCGAAGCCGCTGCCGGAGCCCGACCCGCGTCCGGTGCCGCCGGTCCCGCCACTGCCCGCCCCGGAACCGCTGCCCTCGCCGGAGAACACCGCCGAGGCGATGGAGGTCCTGGCCTCCCTCAACGCCCGCCCGGTCTCGCCGCTGCGGCGCGCCCTCAAGCGGGTGACCATCTGGACGGTCTTCCTCGCCGTGGTGCTCGGCGCGCTCGCGGTGGCCCAGCTGCTGCGCCCGCTGCCGGACCCCAAGCTGAAGATGACGGTCGCCGGCAGCTACAACTTCGCCGGTGACCCGCTCGACCTCGCCTGGCCGGCCAAGGGCCAGTCCGCCGCCGAGGTGGTCGGCGTCGGCAGCCTCGGCAGCTCGGGCCAGGAGGTGCCGGCCTCGATCGCCAGCGTCACCAAGGTGATGAACGCCTACCTGATCCTCCAGAAGTTCCCGCTGAAGAAGGGGGAGAGCGGTCCCAAGATCACCGTCGACAAGCAGGCCGCCCAGGAGTCCGGCAACGTCGACGAGTCCAAGGTGACGCTCACCGAGGGCCAGGTGCTCACCGAGTACCAGGCGCTGGAGCTGCTGATGCTGCCCTCGGCCAACAACGTGGCCCGGCTGCTCGCCCGCTACCACTCCGGCTCCGAGGCCGAGTTCGTCAAGCAGATGAACGACACCGCGGCCAAGTTCGGCATGGCCAACACCATCTACGCCGACCCGGCGGGCTTCAACCCGGACACCAAGTCCACCGCCAAGGACCAGCTGAAGCTGGCCGAGCAGGTCATGCAGGACGAGATCTTCCGGCAGATCGTCTCCACCCCGGAGACCAACTTCAACAACGTGAAGATCTCCAACACCAACAACCTGATCAACCCGAAGACCGGCGTGATCGGCGTCAAGACCGGCTCCAGCACCCCGGCCGGCGGCTGCCTGATGTGGGCCGCGTACAAGGAGATCGGCGGGGTGAAGCGGATGATCCTCGGCGTCACCCTGGGCCAGCAGGCCACCGGGCCCAAGGAGGGCGAGGGCATCCTGCCGACCGTGCTGAAGGTCAGCGGCAAGCAGATCCAGGCCGCGCAGAACGGCCTGACCGGCCAGACCGTGGTGAAGAAGGGCGACGTCGTCGGCTCGGTGGACGACGGGCTCGGCGGCAAGGTCGCGGTCGTCGCGACCCAGGACCTGGTGGTGGCGGGCTTCCCCGGCATCTCCGGCACGGTCACCCTGGACGCGTCGAAGATCGACCACACCCTGCCGGCCGGGACCGAGGTCGGTGTGCTGCGGGTGGGCGCGGGCGAGGACAAGACGGAGGTCAAGGTGGCCCTCCAGTCGGACCTGAACCCGCCGTCCATCCAGTCCCGGCTGCTGCGCACGCTGTGAGCCGCTGAGGTTCGGAGCAACGACGAAGGACGTCGGAGCCAGGACGAACAAGAAGGGGAGCCGGTCGGTACCGGCTCCCCTTCTCCTTGTCGTCGTCCGTCTTCGACCCCTGCGGCCCCCGGTCCTACGCGTTCCGGTCGAGCAGCGCGAGGGTGAGTCCGCCGAGCGGCGTCACCCGGTCCGGGGCGCCGTACCGGGCGCGGAGCACCTGGGCCTGGTCCGTCGGCATCGCGCCCAGCGGGTCCAGGGTGTCGCCGAGGACTATCAGCCATATCCGGGACGTTTCGCCCAGGCAGTCCTCAGGCCGCGGGCAGGAGGCCGGCGTGAGGTCCTCGGCGTCCTCGGCGCTCCGCGCGACGAAGACCGGGTAGGGGCGGACGCCCGAGGGCAGGTAGTAGCTGACGCCCGGCCAGGCCATCGCCCACGACTGGTCGCCCAGCGGCGCCGCCATCCCGTCCCCGGCGCGGTAGCCGGCGGATATCTCCCGGGCCACCGCCTTGAACGGCTCCTCCGAGCCGTTGTGCGAACCGACGTAGCGCACCGAGGACTGCTTCGGCAGCGCCGCCACGGCCGGCAGGGCGAGCAGGGCGACGGCCAGCAGGCCGCCCAGCGCGACGGCCTGCCGGGGCTCCCGGCCGAGGCGCCGGGCCAGGGCCGCCACCGCGCCGTACGCCGCCCAGGCGCCGCCACCCGCCAGCACCGCCCAGGCGGGCACCGTGAACAGCAGGTACCGCCCGATGAAGTAGGAGGTGTCGCTCAGCCGCGACACCAGCCAGACGGCCACCACCGGCAGCTCCGCCAGCAGCAGCGCCTGCCAGGCCGCGACGCGCCGACCGGGCAGCACCAGGGCCAGGACCGCCAGCAGGACGAAGGCGTGGAAGACCTGGTCCGAGCCGAGCAGGTGCTCGCCGAAGCGGGTGAGGCCGCGCATGGAGGGGACCGGTATCCAGCCCAGCTGCCGGTCCGACTGCCGGCTGCCCAGCAGCACCACCGGCAGCACCGGCAGCGCCGCCACCACGACCGCCAGCGGGTAGTGCCACAGCAGCCGCCGGTCCGCCCGCGCCCGGGTGCGCCACAGGTGCAGCGCCAGGAGCCCCACCTGCCCGACGACCGTGCTGAAGGAGACCAGGTGCCCGGCGCCGGCCAGCGCCATGGCCACGCAGTACGGCGCCCAGCGCCGCCAGGTCGGCCGCTCCAGCGCCCGCAGCAGGAAGTACGAGGCCGCCGCGACCGCGCAGGTCACCAGCGCGTAGGAGCGCGCCTCCTGGGCGTACCGGACGATCTGCGGGGGCACCGCGAACAGCAGCCCGGCGCCGACCGCCGCCACCCGGCTGCCGAACAGCTTGCGGGCGGTGAGCGCCACGAACCCGGCCGCCGCCGCCATCGCCAGCACGGAGGGTATTCGCAGGGATATCGCGGAGTCGCCGAACACCGCCGTCCAGCCGTGCATCAGCAGGTAGTACGCGCCGTTGCTGGCGTCCACGTGCTGGAGCAGTCGCAGCAGGTCACCCAGCGAGCGGGTGGCCACCGTCGCCGTCGCGATCTCGTCCCGCCACATGTCCGGCGTCCCCAGCCGGTACCCGCCCACCACCAGCATGACCACCGTGGGCCACACCCACACCTGCCCCAACAGCCGGCCCACCGGGCGCACAGCAGGTCTCATCAGGTCCTTCGTCTCCTTAGCCGCGCCGTAAGCAGGGTCGGATCCCACCCTGCCCGGCAGGCTACTTGACGCGCGCTGACACCCTGTCGACCGCCCGCGTCCCAACCGTCACCCCGAGCCCCACCCCCGATCCGGTACGCTGTGAACGGCCTGGTAGCACCCGGGCCGCGCCTCAGTAGCTCAGGGGATAGAGCACGGCTCTCCTAAAGCCGGTGTCGCAGGTTCGATTCCTGTCTGGGGCACGACGAACGCGCAGGTCGCAGGCCCTCCGCCCACTCGGGCGGGGGGCCTGCGCCGTTCCCGGCCGCGTTCCGGCCGGGGCGGCCACCCCGGGAGGGGACGCCGGGGCGCCGGGGCGTCGGGGGCGGCGTACCTCCGGAGGAGGAGGCGGGGCCGGCGGCCGTCCGTCCGCGGAGTGATCATGAAACCGACCTGGTGCCGACCGTCCGCGGCCATTCCGTTCCTAGGCTCGACGGGACCCCTGCCGGAGCGAGGTGGCCGGCCAGGGCGGACGAGCCGGGGAACCATGACGACGTACCGATACACCGTGGCCGAACTGCGCGGCCAGCTGCGCCAACTGCTCCTGAGCGGCGCCGCGATCGCGCTGGGGGTGGCCTTCCTGATCGCCTCCGTCAGCGGCAGCGGGGCGCTGGTGGACTCCTACAGCCAGACCGCGGCGGCCGAGGTCGGACCCGCCGACATCCAGGTGACCGGGAAGACCGCGGCCGGGGGGCTGGACGCCGCCGCCGTGGAGCGGGCCCGGCGGACCGCGGGGGTGGCCGCGGTGGCCCCGCGGCTGACCGGCAAGGGCGGCGTCCTGGCCGCCGACGGACGGCCGCTGGACCGGACCGCCGCGGTCAGCGCCGTCGCCGAGGACCCGGCACTGCGCTGGCAGTCGCTCAAGGCCGGGCGCTGGCCGGCCGGCCCCGGCGAGGTGCTGCTCGACACCGGGACCGCTGACCGGCTCGCCGCCGCCGTGGGGACCGAGGTGCACCTGACCAGGGCCGACGGCACCGCCGCCACCGCCCGTCTGGTCGGCACCCTGGACGGGCGGGGCGCACCGAGCCTCGCCGGAGCGCCGATCATCGGTGTGCCCGCGGACGCCGTCGCCGCCTACGCGGCCGGCGTCACCACCGTCCGACTCGACATCAGGGTGAACCCGGACGCCTCCCCGACCCGGACCGTCGACGCCCTGCGGGCCGTCCTCGGCACCGATGCCGAGGTGCACACCCGCGCGGCCTCGGTCACCGAGGCGACCCGGCAGAGCAGCACCATGTACGGCGTCGTGCTGATCGCCGCCCTCTCCTTCGTCCTCATCGCGCTCGCGGTGGCGCGGATGGTGGTCGGCAACACCTTCACCGTCGTCCTGGCCCAGCGGACCCGCCAACTCGCCCTGCTGCGCTGCGTCGGCGCCGACCGGCAGCAGCTGCGCCGGCTGATCCGCCGCCAGGGACTGCTGCTCGGACTGGGCGCCTCGACGGCGGGCGTGCTGCTGGGGGTCGCCCTCGGCGCACTGGGCACGGCCGTGGTCGACGGGCTCGACCTCGGACCGGTGCACCTGTCGCTGCTGCCGTCCCCGCTGACCTGCCTGCTGGCCGGGCTGTTCGGCGTGCTGCTGACCCTGCTGGCCGTCCGAGGTCCGGCGAAGGCCGCCGCGGCCGTGCCGCCGGTCGCCGCGCTCGGCGGTGCGCCCGCGCCGACCGGCGGGGCGGCCCGGGTGCGGGGCGCGGTGTGGACCGCCGTGCTGCTGGCCGGCGGCACGGCGCTGCTGGTGGCCGGGGCGATGGCCCCACCGCCGCTGTCGCTGCTCGCCGTCACCGTCGGTGCCATCGCCAACTTCTTCGGAGTGCTGCGGCTGGCCCACCGGGTCCTGCCCGCGGTCGTCGCCGTACTGGGCCGGCCGGCCCGGAGGCTCGGCGGCACGGCCGGGCGGCTCGCCACCCAGCAGCTGCGGCTCAACCCGGGACGCACCGGGGCCACCGGCGCGGCGCTGCTGCTCGGGGTGACGGTGATGGTCGGAGCGGTCACCGCGCTGGACATCACCTCCCGCTCGCTGGTCCCGGTGGTGTCCGCGCGCCAGCCCGGGGTCTTCTCGGTGGCCGCCACGGGCGGCGGCCCCCTGCCCGCCGGGGCGTTCGGAGCGCTGGACGCGCTCCGAGCCGAACACGGGCTGACCGTCACCCCGGTCCGTTCGGCCACCGTCGACCTCGACGGCCGGCCCACCGTGGTCGCCGCCGTCGACGCCACCGGGCTCAACTCCTCGACGGACGACGTGGACCGGGCCCGCTCGCTCGCCGAGGGCGAAGCGCTCAGCGGGCTCGGCGAGACCGGCGCGCACC
Organism: Kitasatospora sp. NPDC034533; assembly: GCF_055575155.1. Lineage (NCBI taxonomy): Bacteria > Bacillati > Actinomycetota > Actinomycetes > Kitasatosporales > Streptomycetaceae > Kitasatospora > Kitasatospora sp. NPDC034533. The sequence continues at coordinate 39,708 of NZ_JBVITE010000056.1, read as the reverse complement.
GGGCGGGCGGTGTCGAACTCCGGCTTCGACCCGGCCGCAGCAGCCTGCCGTTCACCCTCCAGAGCGGGGCCACCCTGCTGGTGACGCCCGCGACCCTGGACCGGCTCGCCCCCGGCGCGCCCGTCACCACGGCCTGGATCAGCCCGGCGGGGGGCGAGGACCGGGCGACCGCCCGCCGCGCCCTGGACCGCGCCCTCGCCGACCACCCGCAGCTGACCGTCACCGACACCGCCGCCCAGGCGGACACCCTGCGCTCCCTGCTGGACCGGCTGAAGACCGTCAGCATGGCCCTGCTGTCCTTCTCGGTCGCCATCGCCGGGCTCGGCGTCGCGGCCACCCTGATGCTCAGCATTACCGAACGCTCCCGCGAGATCGGCATGCTGCGGGCGATCGGGATGACGCGCGAGCAACTGCGCCGGATGCTCACCCTGGAGGCGCTGCTGCTCTCCCTGGCCGCCGCCCTGGTCGGCACCGGCCTCGGCATCGCCTACGGCTGGGCCGCCGCCCGCTCGATCACCTCGACGATCGGGACGGTCGGCAGCCCGCCGCTGCTGCCCGTGCTGGCCGCCCTGGCCCTCACCGTCCTGGTCGGCCTGGCCGCCGCCGTCCTCCCGGCCCGCCGGGTCGGCCGGATGAGCGCGGTGACGGCGATGCGGGCTTCGTGACCTCGGCGGAGGTGGAAGCGGAGGCTCGGACTCGGGCCTGCCGATCGTTCCGCTCGGCCAAGGGCCGCCCCCGGGGTCGGGCCGCAGTGGGCTGGGTCGGCTGGGCCCGATGGAGGAGGTCTTCCGGCCCGCCCGGTCGGCTGGGCGGCGGGCGACGCAGGACATGGGGGAGAGGTCGTCGGTGATGTGCGGGCTCGGCGGGGCGGCCGGACGTCGAGCTGGGTTCTGGACGCCTGGGCGACGGCCCCGTTTCCGCCGGGCAGTCAGGGGACGGCGGTGGGGCTTCCCGGCTGGACGGCCGCCGCGGTGAGGGCCGGGGCCAGGTGAGGGCCGGGGCCATGCGGGCGGTCGGCGGGGAGGGACGGGGAGGGAGGGGGCGGTGAGATGGGACTCGGTCTCGCGGGCGCCGCGCAGGAAGGCCTGATCGAGGGCCGACGATGACGACTTCGCGGCGGTCCTCGCTCGCTTCGGCGATCAGCCCCCTGGCCGGGCCCCAGACCGCGCCGCTGCCGTGGACGTGCCGGCCGAGGTGGTCGTCGAGCGCAGGGTAGCGGGTGTGGTCGAGCGCGCGGGCCGGGCATCGGGCTGAACCGCGCCGACCTGGTATGCGTGGCGGCCGTCGAGTACGGCGGCTCGGGGGTGCCCAGGGAAGAGGGAGCCACAACGGATGCCGGGTCGGTCGCGTTCGGTCGTGAACAGGTGCTGGTCGTCGTGGCGGACGACGCGGCCGCCGCCCGGACCGAGGACGGGGGAGGTCCGCAGGCCTCCCGTACGGCGGCGTCGCTCGCCTGGGCGCGTGGCCGAAGAGGCGCTTTCCGCGGTCAGCCCCGGCGCCCGACGGCGTTGGCGGGGGTGTCGTCGCCCACGGCCCGGGCCTGGACGGCGGTGATCGTCAGCGGGCGGTCGGGACAACGCGCGGGCGCGGCGGCCGTGGTGTCGGCGCGGCGGCCGCTCGGCGCGCGGAGCCGTGGACACCCTGGGGCAGCGCTCAGCGGACCGTCTCGTCCGGCCGGTCGGCGGGATCGCCCAGGCCATGGTCACGCAGGCCTCTCTCGCCCAGGCCCTCGTCCCCCAGGCCCTCGTCGCCCAGTCCGAGTCCAGGCCCGTCCTCGTCAGGAGCCGCCGCACCCGGCGACGGCCGGCCGCCCGACACGATGACACGCTGCACCCGGGGCCTGGTGCGCCAGTTGACCCGCCGTACGTCCCGGGCCAGGGCGCCGGGGCGCCAGAGCTGGATCACTGCGGTCACGGTGCCCAGCACGATCCCGGCGGCCAGCCAGCCGGCCAGGACGTCGCTGGGCCAGTGCACCCCGAGTGCGACCCGGGTCCAGCCGATGGTCAGCACCGTCACCGCCGCCACCAGGCAGGCGGCGGTCCGGCCGCGCCGGTGGACCCGGTACCAGAGCAGGCCGACCAGGACCGCGCAGGTGATCGCCGAGGCCATGGCGTGCCCGGAGGGGAAGGCCGGGCCGCCCGCGTGGGAGACCGGGTCCGCGAAGGAGGGCCGCCGGCGGTCGAAGGCCAGCTTCAGCGCCCACTGGGCGCCCCAGCCGACCAGTGCCTGGGCGGCCACCCAGCCGGCCAGCACCCGCGCGCCGATCAACCAGAGCCACCCGGCCGCGAGCCCGAGCAGCGTACGCATCGTGACGGTGCCGCCGATGTCCGAGAGCGTCTGCACCGAGGCGGTCCAGATCCGGTGTTCCCGGGCGTAGACGTGGAGTTCGGAGATCCACTCCTGGTCGAAGCGGGCCAGCGGACGCCAGTGGCCGGTGACCAGGACGGCCAGGAGGCCGAACAGCGCGGCACAGCCCAGCGCGAGCGCTGCGTCCCGAAGGAGACTGCGGTTACGCGCAGTGGCGAGGGTCGTGCTGTTGGTCAGGTGCATGGCTGACACCTTCCCAGTGTCCCGGGCTCAGCGCGGGCCGGAGTGATAGCGATTCGGCATCGTTTGTGAGGAGGACCTGCGTGCGTCGGAGTGTGGGCCCGGGCGGAAAGCGGGGCATCGGGGGAACGTCCGCAGCCGTTCGCGGGTTCAACGGGTGGGCGGCGAGCGCGTGAGGGTCGGGTGAAGAAATCGCTCCGGGACACTCGCCCGCCGGTGCGGACCGTGGTCGGCGAGTTACGGAATGTCCGTTTCCGGGGTGAAAGTCGGCAGGATACTTCATCGCCGGTAAGAAACTGAGCGACTTGGGAATGTTGTCCGGATTCTGTTCGTTGGATCGTTACGTGTGAGCCCCCAGGGGCCCGCACTTCTTGCCCTCGCGGGGCAGGCAGGCAGACCTCGGCAACATCAGCAAAGGGAGCAAGCATGGCCACCCGTGCCGTCGTTCGCGACAGGGCCGACCGGAGTCGCGCGGCCCGCCCGACCAACCTCGAAGCCGACCGCGACCTGGTCGGCATGTACCTCGACGAGATCGCCAGGACGCCCCTGCTCGATGCTGCCGAGGAGGTCGAGCTCTCGCTGCGGATCGAGGCCGGTGTGTACGCCCAGCACCTGCTGGAGGAGGGCGGACTCCCCGAGGGCGTCACGCGCGAGGAGCTGGAGGCGATAGCCGCCGACGCCGAACGCGCCAAGGACGTCTTCATCCGCTCCAACCTCCGGCTCGTCGTTGCCGTCGCCCGGCGCTACCCGCGCAGCGGCCTTCCCCTGTTGGACCTCATCCAGGAGGGCAACGCGGGCTTGGTGCGCGCCGTCGAGAAGTTCGACTACGCCAAGGGATTCAAGTTCTCCACGTACGCGACGTGGTGGATCCGCCAGGCGATCACCCGGTCTATCGCGGACCAGTCCCGCACCATCCGGCTGCCCGTCCACCTGGTGGAGGAGCTGGGGCGGATCCGGCGGGTCCAGCGGGAGAAGTCCAAGGAGCTGGGCCGCGAGGCGGAGCCGGCCGAGATCGCGGCCGAGCTGGACACCACCGAGGCCCGGATCAAGGACGTGCTGGACTGGGCGCGTGACCCGGTCAGCCTCAACATGTCGGTGGACGACGAGGGCGAGACCCAGTTCGGTGACCTCGTCGAGGACACCGGGGCCACGTCCCCCGAGGACGCCGTGATGGTCATGCTCCGCCGGGAGGAGCTGGACGGCCTGATCGGGCGATTGGACGACCGCACGGCCTCGATCATCCGCTCCCGGTACGGGATGGAGGACGGCCGCGAGCGCACCCTCACCGAGGTGGGCAAGCAGCACGGCCTCACTCGTGAGCGGATCCGCCAGATCGAGAAGCACGCGCTGGCCGAGCTGAAGAAGATCGCCGACCACGCGGGCTTCGAAGCCGCCTGACGTACCGCCGGCCCAGCGGTCGAGCCCTCATCGGGCCCCGGCGCGGAACGCTCCGCACCGGGGCCCGAGGCGTGCCGCGGGGCTCTTAGGCTGGAGGTAAGGGACGAACGACGGAGTGGACAGCGTGAGCGAGCAGGGACGGGAAGAGAACCAGGACGAGGGACGGGGCGAGGCCCGGGAGCCGCGGAAGGCCGCCGCCAAGGCCCGGCTGGTCTTCCGGGACCCGTTGGACCAGCAGTCCAGGGACGACACCGACTCCGGCTGGGGCGACCGCCCCGGCGGGGCGGAGGGCGGTGGACGGGGGCTGGACTGGTACCTGAGCCAGCGCCCGCCGCACCACGGGGACTGAGGGACGCGGAACGGGGGGCGGGGCGGCGCCGGTCGGTCAGCGCAGCGGCGCGACGAGCGCGTCGCGGATCTCGGTCAGCAGTTGCACCTCCTTGGCCTCGGCCTCCGCCGCCTCCTCGGCGACGGTCTTGCGGTGCGCCGCCAGCTTGTTCATGGGCACGATCAGGACGTAGTAGACGAAGGCGGCGGTGATCAGGAACTGGAGCGCGGCGCTGAGCACCGACCCCCACAGGATGAGGATTCCGGACGTGACCTCACCGGCCGGTCCGACCGCGCAGGGCCCTCTGAGGCAGGAGCTGTAGGAGGCGAGGTCCTTCGGCCCGAACGCGCCGACGATCGGATTGATCACGCCCTTGACGAAGGCGTTGACGATGTTGGTGAAAGCCGCGCCGATGACCACGGCCACGGCGAGTTCGACGACATTTCCACGCAGCAGGAATTCCTTGAAGCCCTTCATGCCGCCTCGAACGACGAAGCCGTTTCCGGGTTACGGGTGATCTTCCGTGGCGCCGGATTGACAACCCGTCCGGCCCAGCGAGCCCCCCGAGGGCGGCGGCAGTCCGGCCCGCGCCGGCCCCAGCGCCAGCGCGGCCGCCACCGCGAGCAGCACCAGCGCGGGCGCCCCGGCCCGCCGCCGCACCGCACTGCGCCAGCGGTGCCACCCGCCGCAGCCGCGCCGGATCGGCGGGAAGCTCGGCAGCTCCTGCCGGGGCGGCACGGTGGGCGCGGGCAGGGGGAGGGAGAAGTTGGCGGTCGTCATCGGGATGCCTCCGGGGTGTCGGCGACCCGGCCCCTCGCGGACCGGATGACCCACACGATGGGCGTTCCCGGAGAACTCGGAAAGCGCTTTCCCCAGGCCTGTGGAAAACCCGGCCCTGTGGATAACTTCGTACACTCACATGGGTGAGTTCGGTTCGTCCGAATTGACGAGGGTCGGTGGTGCTCGACGCGGACCCCGCCACGGGCACGCGGAAAGGCCCGCCACCCCCGCGTGGAAGCGGGGCCGACGGGCCTGCCCGTGGTCTGCGGAGCGTCCGGGGCGGTGCCCCGGCGCCGGAGGTCAGCTCGCGGCCGGAGCCGGGCTGGACGACGAGGCCGAGGAGCCGGAGCCCGACGACGAGGTGCTGGTGGACGAGGAGGCGGGCGTCGAGGAGGCGGCCGACGACCCGGCGCCCACCGAGCTGCTGGAGGACGAGCGGCTGTCGGTCCGGTAGAAGCCGGAGCCCTTGAACACGACGCCCACGGCCGAGAAGACCTTGCGGAGCCGTCCCTGGCAGTCGGGGCACGTGGTCAGCGCCTCGTCGGTGAACTTCTGCACCGCCTCCAGGCCGCTGCCGCACTCGGTGCACTGGTACTGGTACGTGGGCACTTGTCTTCCTCCTGGCACTCTCGCCTGATGAGTGCTAACGATGGTCAATGATGCGGCATTCCGCGGGATCAGTCCAGCGACTCCGGTGTGAGATGGACCGGGCCCGGCCGCCGGACCGCCGTCCTACCGGCCGCCGGACCGCCGTCCTCCCGGCCCCCGGACCCCGGTCCTTCCGCCCCCGGACCGCCCCCCGCTCAGCCGTTGACGGCGCTCGGCCGCTGACCCCGCTCAACCGCTGACGGCGCTCGACAGCTGAGCCTGCTCGGCCGCTGACCCCGCTCAGCCGTTGGCCGCGCCCACCAGCCGCTCCGCGCCACCTCGCGCCGCGGAGCCGGAGCCGGAGCCGGAGTCGGAGCCGGAGGCCGAACCGCCCTTCGGCGCCACCAGCAGGTGCCGCAGCGAGGCCAGCGCGACCAGCCCCAGCCCGGCCCCGACCACCGGCACCAGGAACCCGGCCGAGGGCCCGTGCCCGTCGATCAGCCGGCCCGCGGCCATCGAACCGGCCGCCAGCCCCAGCCCGATCGCGCCGGTCAGCCAGGTGAAGGCCTCCGTCTTGGCCCCGTCCGCGACCAGCGTCTCGACCAGGGTGTAGCCGCTGATCAGGGTCGGTGCGATGGCCAGCCCGCAGACCAGCCCGGCCGCGCTCAGCGCCACCAGGTTGGGCATCGCCCACAGCGTCGAGCAGCCGAGCACCAGCAGCGAGTAGCTGATCAGCATCCGCTGCTGCACCGGCCGCCGCCAGGCGACCATCCCGTACAGCACGCCGGCCAGCATCGAGCCGCCGGCGAAGATCCCGTACACCGTGCCGCCGGCGGCGTGCTGCCCGACCGAGTCGGCGAAGGCGTTCACCGAGACCTGGGTGCCGCCGAAGACCGCGCCGACCCCGAGGAAGGCCCCGGCCAGCAGCCGGACACCGGGGGAGGCGAGCGCCGAGGCTCGCTTGGCGCCGGGCCGCGGCACGATCCGGGCCGGGGCGGTGCGTCGCTGGGCGGCGAAGGCCAGGCCGCCGACGAGGGTCAGCGAGGCCTCGGCGACCAGGGCGGTGGCCGGGTTGGCCAGCGCGGCGATGCCGGAGGCCAGGATCGGGCCGATCACGAAGGTGAACTCGTCCGTCACGGACTCGAAGGCGAACGCGGTGCCCACCCGGGCCGCCGAGGCCTCGGAGGGGCCGTCCGCGGAGAGCCTGGCCACCCAGCGGGCCCGGACCATCGCGCCGACCTGCGGCACGCTGGCACCGGCCGGGACGGCCGCCAGGCACAGGCTCCAGACCGGCGCGTGGCCGAGCGCGAGCGCGATCAGCAGGCCGACCGAGGCCGCGTGCACCAGGACGGTCGGGACGAGCACCGCGGCCTGACCGTACCGGTCGGCGAGCCGCCCGGTCTGCGGCCCGATCAGGGCCTGGGCGACGGCGGCGACCGCGGTGACCGTACCGGCGGTGCCGTACGAGCCGTGGGTCTGGGTGACGAGCAGCAGGATGCCCATGCTGAGCATCGCGTACGGCAGCCGCGCGACGAGGGCGGGGGCCAGGAAGGTCCAGGCTCCCGGTGTGCGCAGCAGCTCGCCGTACCCGACGCGGGCGGGGGCCTCGGGGGCCGGAGCTGCGGTGGTGGCCGCGGTGTCCGCGGCGGTGTCGACCGTTCGGCGCGCCGTCACGGTCGGTCCTTCCTGCTGCCTGGTAGCGCGGCAGGGCATGGGGGAGCCCCGACGGCGCCGAGAGTCGTCCTCTCGCGCGTCGACCGGGGTAGATACCGGGTCGGTCCGGCGTGGTGGCCGGAGGCCGGACCGCGGCCGCCGAGCGGTCGCGCCAACTCTGCGTCAGGCAGATGCTGGGGTGGTCTTCGGTGGTCATACGGCGTGTTCGAACCAGCATACAGGGGTGGGCGAACGTCGGGTTACGCGCGTAGACGCCAGCGGTGGAGCCCGTCCCGGCGAGGGGGACCACCCGCTCGCCGGGACGGGCCGGCGGCCCGCCGCTCACCGCCCGTTCAGCCACCCGGCGAGCTTGCCGCCCTTGTCGACGGCCCGCAGCCGCCGCTCCGCCGCCTCGCCGACCTCGTCCGTCGTGACCACCAGCAGTTCGTCCCCGCCGCGCAGCATCGTCGTCCTGTCCGGCACGAAGGAGTTCCCCTCGCGCACCACCAGGGTGACCGCCGCGCCCTTGGGCAGCCGCAACTCGCTGATCTCCACGCCGGACATCCGCGAGGTGGGGGAGAGCGCGACCGACAGCAGGTGCCCGTGCAGCTTCTCCAGCGGCGCGGACTCGATGCCCAGGTCCTGGCCCATCGCGCCCTCGCCGATCCGCAGCCGCTTGGCGACCCAGGGCAGGGTCGGCCCCTGGAGCAGGGTGAAGACGACGACCAGGATGAAGACGATGTTGAAGACGTCCTCGGCCTTGTGGGCGCCCGACACCACCGGGATGGTGGCCAGCACGATGGGCACGGCCCCGCGCAGCCCGGCCCAGCTCAGCAGTGCCTGCTCGCGCGCGGGCACCTTGAACGGGGTCAGCGAGAGCATCACCGAGAGCGGCCGGGCCAGGAAGACCAGCACCCCGCCGATCACCAGCGCGGGCACCACCGCGTCGCCCATGGACGAGGGCGTGACGAGCAGGCCGAGCAGCACGAACATGCCGATCTGCCCGATCCAGGCCAGTCCGTCGGCGAAGCCCCGCACGGCCGGGCCGTGCGGCAGCTTGGAGTTCCCGAGCACCACCGCGCTGATGTAGACGGCGAGGAAGCCGGAGCCGTGCAGCAGCGCGCCGCCGGCGTACGCGAGCACGGTGAGGGCCATCACGGCGATCGGGTAGAGGCCCGAGGAGGGCAGCGCGACCTGCTTGAGCCCGTAGGCGCCTATCTTGCCGACGGCGAGGCCTATCGCCGCGCCGATCGCCAGCTCGGCGACGATCGTGCCGAGCAGCACGTACCAGGAGTCCAGCTCCCCGGTGGTGGCGAAGGCGACGACCATGATGACCACGGGGGCGTCGTTGAAGCCGGACTCGGCCTCCAGCAGGCCGGTGAGCCGGTGCGGCAGCGGGACCATCCGCAGCACCGAGAAGACGGCGGCCGCGTCGGTCGAGGAGACGATGGCGCCCAGCAGCAGCGAGGTCCGCCAGTCCAGGCCGACCAGCCAGTGGGCGCCGGCGGCGGTGGCGAACACGCTGACGCCGACGCCGACGGTGGCGAGCACGGTCGCGGCCGGCATCACCGGCTTGATCTCGCGCCAGCTGGTCTTGAGGCCGCCCTCGGCCAGGATCACCACGAGCGCCGCGTAGCCGAGCACCTGGGTGAGCTCGGCGTTGTTGAAGGTGATGCCGATCCCGTTCTGGCCCAGTGCGACGCCGATCCCCAGGTAGATCAGCAGGCTGGGCAGCCCTGATCGGGTGGAGAGGCGGACGGCACCCACCGCGAACAGCAGGATCACGGAGGACTCGAGCAGGAGCTGGTTCAGATGGGAGACGTTCACGCAGGGGCACCTCGGGCAGGCAGGGGCGGGCGGGGTGTCTGGCGGAGCTGTGGGCTGACCCGTTAAGAAGTCGTCAATACTCCCCTTGCGGATCGTTACGCAGTCTAACATTTTGCCATATCTTTAGCTTGGTCCCCCGTTCACGGTGCGCGGTCGACTCGGCCTAATGTGGTGCCCTGCCGGGGTCGCAGGCCCTGGACACGCCCCGCCCGCCCCGAAGTCAGGACCGCAAGGACCCAGATGCCCCGCTCGAAGAAGTTCCGGCGCGCCCGTCTGATCGTGATCGTGCTGGTCGTGCTGCTGGTGGCCGGCGCCGGCTACGGCGGCTACCGCGGGGTCACCGCGGTCCGCGCCTCCTTCCCGGAGGTCGACGGCAGCGTCAAGGTGGCGGGCCTGAGCGCGCCCGTCGACGTCAAGCGGGACGCCAACGGCATCCCGCAGCTGTACGCCGACACCTCCGAGGACCTGTTCCGCGCCCAGGGCTACGTCCAGGCGCAGGACCGTTTCTGGGAGATGGACGTCCGCCGGCACATCACCGCGGGCCGGCTCTCCGAGATGTTCGGCGACGGCCAGGTGGACACCGACGCCTTCATCCGCACCATGGGCTGGCGGCAGGTGGCGCAGAAGGAGTTCGACACCAAGCTGTCCCCGGAGACCAAGAAGTACCTCCAGGCGTACTCGGACGGCGTGAACGCCTGGCTCGCCGAGCACCCCGGCGGTGCGCAGGCCTCGCTGGAGTACTCGCTGCTCGGGGTCGTCAACGGCGGCTACAAGCCCGAGCAGTGGACCCCGGTCGACTCGGTGGCCTGGCTCAAGGCGATGGCCTGGAACCTCTCCGGGAACCTCCAGGAGGAGGTCGACCGCTCGCTGCTGGCCCAGGACTTCGGCCCGGACAAGATCGCCGAGCTGTACCCGGACTACCCGTACGCCCGCAACGGCACGATCGTGAAGACCGGCACCGTGGCGGGTGACGCCTACCGCCCCGCCGACGGCTCCCCGCAGTCCGGCGCGGCCCCCGGCACGGGCGGCACCACCCAGGGCGCGGCCGCCACCAAGGCGGTGCTCCAGGGCCTGACCGACCGGATCGACTCGATGCCGCAGCTGCTCGGCCGCCCCGGCCAGGGCATCGGCTCCAACTCCTGGGTGGTGGCCGGCTCGCACACCACCACCGGCAAGCCGCTGCTGGCCAACGACCCGCACCTGGGCCCCGGCCTGCCCTCGGTCTGGTACCAGATGGGCCTGCACTGCCGGACCAGCTCCCCGGCCTGCCAGTTCGACGTCTCCGGCTTCACCTTCGCGGGCATGCCCGGTGTGGTGATCGGCCACAACCAGGACATCGCCTGGGGCTTCACCAACCTCGGCGCCGACGTCACCGACCTCTTCCTGGAGAAGGTCACCGGCCCGGACACCTACCAGGTGGACGGCAAGGACGTGAAGTTCGACCTCCGCAAGGAGACCATCAAGGTCGCCGGCGGGGAGGACCGCACCATCACCGTCCGCACCACCCAGACCGGCGCCCCGCTCATCTCCGACCAGAGCACCGAGCAGCAGAACGTCGGCAAGTACGCCCCCAACGGCACCTCCGCCCCCGACCGCGGCACCGGCGGCTACGGCGTCGCGCTCCAGTGGACGGCGCTGAGCCCCGGCAAGACCATGGACGCCGTCTTCGAGCTGGACAAGGCGAAGAACTGGGACGAGTTCCGCGCCGCCGCCAAGGACTTCAACGTCCCCGCGCAGAACCTGATCTACGCCGACGCCAAGAACATCGGCTACCAGGCCCCGGGCGTCATCCCGGTCCGCGGCAAGGGTGACGGCACCCTCCCCGCGCCGGGCTGGGACTCCGCCTACCAGTGGAAGGACCCGATCCCCTTCAGCGCGCTGCCGTGGAGCCTCAACCCCTCGGCCGGCTACATCGTCACCGCCAACCAGGCCGTGGTGGACCCGAGCTACAAGTACAGCCTGACCAAGGACTGGGAGTACGGCACCCGCGCCAAGGAGATCACCGACCAGATCGAGGGCCTGCTCAAGAACAACGGCAAGATCTCGCCGGACGACATGCAGACCCTCCAGCTGGACAACACCAGCGTGATGGCCAAGACGCTGGTCCCGCTGCTGCTCAAGCAGCAGATCGACGACCCGTACGTGCGCGAGGCCCAGGACCTGCTGAAGGACTGGAACTTCCACCAGGACGCCGACTCCGCGGCCGCCGCCTACTACAACGGCGTCTGGCGCCAGCTGCTGACCCTGGCCTTCGGCCAGAAGTTCCCGGCCGACCTGCGGGCCAAGGACAACTGCCTGCTGGCCCGCCGGCAGGACGACCCGACCAAGCCGGACAGCGCCACCAAGATCGTCACCGAGTGCGGCACCCGTGACCCGGGCAAGGCCCAGCCGGACGGCGGCGACCGCTGGACCGAGGTGGTGCGCCAGCAGCTGGAGAAGCCCGACAGCTCGTGGTGGACGTACATCGACGACCAGCACAAGGAGCAGAAGGGCCTGGACAACCTCCTCAAGGAGGCGATGAAGGACGCCCGCCAGGAGCTGACCTCGCTGCTCGGCAAGGACGTCTCCACCTGGAGCTGGGGCCGCCTGCACAAGCTGGAGCTGCGCGAGCAGACCCTCGGCACCGACGACTCCTCGATCGCCTCCGGCGCGGTGCACAAGCTGCTCAACCGCGGTCCGTACCGGCTCTCCGGCGGCTCGGCGGCGGTCGACGCGGCCGGCTGGAACGCGGCGGCCGGCTACCAGGTCGACTGGATCCCCTCGATGCGCATGGTGGTCGACCTGAACGACCTGGACGCCTCGCGCTGGGTCAACGTCGGCGGCGCCTCCGGCCACGCCTTCCACGACAACTACAACGACCAGACCGACGTCTGGCTCAAGGGCAAGCTCCTGACCTGGGCCTACTCGCCGGACGCGGTCGAGAAGGCGACCAAGCACAAGCTGGTGCTCACCAGCGGCTGACGCCCGTACGGCCCCGAGCCACCGGCGGCCCCGTTCCCGCAGGGGGCGGGGCCGCCGCTGTACCCGGACGGGCACGCGCGGCCGGGCCCGCGCTCAGCCGAGTTCGCGCACCCCCGAGGGCAGCACCACCAGGTCCACCGCGCGGTCGTGGGGCTCGGCCGGCACCCGCTCCAGCAACTCGTGCTCGTACAGCAGCACCGCCAGCACCGGCCGCGCGCCCGCCCGGGCCAGCCGCTCCAGCACCCGGTCGTAGCTGCCGCCGCCCCGGCCCAGCCGCAGCCCGGAGCGGTCCACCGCCAGGCCCGGCAGCAGCACCACGGCGGCCTCCGTCACCGCCTGCGGCCCCAGCCGGGGGCCGACCGGCTCCAGCAGCCCGCGCCCGGCCGGGGCCAGCGTGCCGGGCCCGGCGTACTCGGCCCAGTCCAGGTCGTTGTCCGCCAGCAGCACCGGCAGCAGCACCCGCACCCCGCGCGCCCGCAGCGCGTCCAGCAGCGGACGGGTCCCGGGCTCGGCGCCCACCGAGACGTACGCGGCCACCGTGGCGCCCGGACCGGCCAGCTCCCCGGCGTGCCCGGCCAGTCCCTCGGCCGCGGCGGCCCGCTCCTCGGCGGTCAGCGCGCGGCGTTCCGTCAACAACCGTGTCCTCAGGCCACTCTTCTCGTTGTGCATCCGATCGCCGTGCATCCGGTCCTCCTGGTCTCCGCACCCCTGGTCCCCGCACCACCGACGCGCAGAGCCTGACACGCGAAAGGGCGCCCCCGTTGACCACCCCGCTGCTGGTCCAGTCCCTGGCCGCACTGAGCGTCCCCGCACTGGCCGGCGCCACCGCCCTCGGACTGCGCGGACGGCGGGAGCGGACCGTGGCCGCCGCCGGGGCCGAGCGGTTGCGCGGGCGGATCGCCGAACTGGAGGAGCGCTGCGCCGAACTGGAGCGCACCGCCTCCTGCGACCCGCTCACCGGGGTGTGGAACTACCGCCACCTCCAGCTCACCCTGGACCGGGAGATCGAACGCGCCCGCCGCGCCGAGCACACCGAGCAGACCGACGGCCCGCGCCCGCTCGCCGTGCTGATGCTCGCCATCACCGGCTTCGACGCGGTCGTCGCCGAGCACGGCCGGGGCCGGGCGGGCGCGGTGCTGCGCGACCTCGCCCAGCGGCTCGCGATGGAGATCCGCCGGGCCGACACCCTCGGCCGCTACGGCGGCGAGGACTTCCTGGTGGTGCTGCCGGACACCGGCGCCGAGGGCGCCGCCCAGGTCGCCGAACGGCTGGTCTGGTCGGTCCGCCGGCACCTGCTGCTGGACTGGTCCTCCGGCCCGCGCGAGGGCCGCCCCGCCGCCGGCAACGGACTCACCGCCGCCTGCGGCATCGCCGTCCTGCCCGAGGACGGCACCCACGCGGCCGTCCTGCTGCGCGCGGCGGACGCGGCGCTCGCCGCGGCCCGGGCGGCCGGCGGCGACTGCTGGCGGCTCCCGGCCGGGCACCCGGGGGAGGCGGGACGCCCCCGAACCGACCGCTGTGAGCAGGCCGTCCAGGGCCCCGATCACGCTCCGGGCGGTGAACATGAGCGTTCCGCGCAGCCCGGTAGTCTGTCGGCCTGTGCCGGCAGGCCCCCTCTCGACCAGCCGGTCGCGACCCATCCGGCCGCCACTGCGGTCGGGCCCCGCGACGTGCTGTCCTAGCCGTCCGACGGCGCCCGGCCGGGCGAAAACATGCCTGAGTAAGGTAAACGCATGACGACGACCAACTCCCGAATGCCGGTGACCAAGGCCGTGGTGCCCGCGGCCGGACTGGGCACCCGGTTCCTTCCGGCGACAAAGGCAACCCCGAAGGAGATGCTCCCGGTCGTCGACAAGCCGGCGATCCAGTACGTCGTCGAGGAGGCGTCCGCCGCCGGCCTCTCCGACATACTGATGGTCACCGGGCGCAACAAGCGGGCCCTGGAGGACCACTTCGACCGCGCGTACGAGCTGGAGGAACTGCTGGTCCGCAAGGGCGACGAGCAGCGCCTGGCCCGGGTCCGCGAGTCCGTCGAGCTGGCCAACATGCACTACGTCCGCCAGGGCGACCCCAAGGGCCTCGGCCACGCCGTCTCGGTCGCCGAGCAGCACGTCGCCGGCCAGCCCTTCGCCGTCCTGCTCGGCGACGACCTGATCGACCCGCGCGACCCGCTGCTCTCCCGGATGATCGAGGTGCAGCAGGAGCTCGGCGGCTCGGTCGTCGCCCTCATGGAGGTCGACCCCGCCCAGATCCACCTCTACGGCTGTGCCGCCGTCAAGGCGAACGGCTTCGGCGACGACGTCTTCCAGGTGACGGACCTGGTCGAGAAGCCCGAGCCCGGCGAGGCCCCGTCCAACTACGCCGTGATCGGCCGTTACGTCCTCGACCCGCTGGTCTTCGAGGTGCTGCGGGAGACCCCGCCCGGCCGCGGCGGCGAGATCCAGCTCACCGACGCCCTGCGCGAGCTGACCACCCGTGAGACGGCGGACGGCGGCCAGGTGCACGGCGTGCTCTTCAAGGGGCGCCGCTACGACACCGGCGACCGCGCCGACTACCTGCGCGCTATCGTCCGACTGGCCGCCGAACGCGAGGACCTCGGCCCGGAGTTCCGCTCCTGGCTGCGGGAGTTCGTCGGCACCGAGATGCAGGACTGACGCAGGACGACCACGACAGAGAGCGAGCCGCCGATGACCGGGTCCACCGAGCACAGCACCACGCCCAGCGCCTGCTGCGACGCCGGAACGGACCCGGCACCGGCGGCCGCGCGCCTGTGGACCGTGGACGAGCACCTCGCCGACGTGCTGGCCGAGGTCGGCCCGCTGCCCGCGATCGAGCTCCCGCTGCTCGACGCCCACGGCTGCCGGCTCGACGAGGACGTGACCGCCGAGGGCGACCTGCCGCCCTTCGACAACAGCTCGATGGACGGCTACGCGGTCCGCACCGCCGACACCGAAGGCGCCACCGATGTCTACCCGTCGGTGCTCCCGGTGGTCGGCGACATCGCGGCCGGCGCCGGAGAGCTGCCCAGGGTCGGGCCCGGCCAGGCCGCCCGGATCATGACCGGCGCCCCGCTGCCGCCCGGCGCCCAGGCCGTCGCCCCGGTCGAGTGGACCGACGGCGGCACCGGCACCGGCGTGGCCGCCGCCGCGATGACCCCGCCCGTCCCGGACGAGGAGGTCCGCGTCCTGCGCCCGGTCGCCGAGGGCGCGCACATCCGCCGCCGCGGCAGCGACGTCACGGCCGGCACCACCGTCCTGGAGGCCGGCACCCGGCTCGGCCCCACCCAGCTCGGCCTGCTCGCCGCGATCGGCCGGGCCACCGTGAAGGTCCGCCCGCGCCCCCGGGTGGTGGTGCTGTCCACCGGCAGCGAACTGGTCCAGCCCGGCGAGCCGGTCGGCCCCGGGCAGATCGCCGACTCCAACAGCTTCACCCTCACCGCGGCCGCCCAGGAGGCCGGCGCCATCGCCTACCGGGTCGGCGCCGTCCCGGACGACGCCGAGCGGCTGCGCGCCGTCCTGGACGAGCAGCTCGGCCGGGCCGACCTGATCGTCACCAGCGGCGGGGTGAGCGTCGGCGCGTACGACGTGGTCAAGGAGGTCTTCGAGAGCTACGGGGGCGCGGCCCGCGGCGCGGCCGCCAGGGTCGAGTTCCGGAGGCTGCGGATGCAGCCCGGCAAGCCCCAGGGCTTCGGCCGGATCGGCGGCGCGGCCGGGGTGCCGCTGCTCGCCCTGCCCGGCAATCCGGTGAGCGCCTACATCTCCTTCGAGCTCTTCGTCCGGCCGGTCATCCGCACCATGCTCGGCGCCGCCGACGTGCACCGCCCGGTCGTCCGCGCGCTCTGCCCGGTGGCACTGCGCTCCCCGGCCGGCCGGCGGCAGTTCCTGCGCGGCCGCCACTCGGCGGCGGAAGGCACCGTCGAGCCGGTCGGCGGCGCCGGATCCCACCTGGTCGGGGCACTGGCCCGGGCGAACTGCCTGATCACCGTTCCCGAGGGCGTCACCGAACTGCCCGCCTGCAGCGAGGTGGACGTGGTGTTGCTGGACTCCTGATCGGTCCGCCGGCCGGGGAACGGTACGGTAGCGCGGTATTCGACCTGCTCGCCCCTGGAGTTACCCGTGACGACACCTCCCCCCGGCGACCGCCTCACCCACGTCGACGACCAGGGCGCGGCCCGGATGGTCGACGTCTCCGAGAAGGCCGCCACCGCGCGCACCGCCGTGGCGGCCGGCCGGGTGCGGGTCTCCCCGCAGGTGGTCGCGCTGCTGCGCGGTGAGGGGGTGCCCAAGGGCGACGCCCTCGCGGTGGCCCGGATCGCCGGGATCATGGGCGCCAAGAAGACCCCGGAGCTGATCCCGCTCTGCCACCCGATCGCGGTCTCCGGCGTCAAGGTGGACCTCGCGGTCGCGGACGACGCGGTCGAGATCACCGCCACCGTGAAGACCTCCGACCGCACCGGCGTCGAGATGGAGGCGCTGACCGCCGTGGCGGTGGCCGGGCTGACCGTCGTCGACATGGTCAAGGCGGTGGACAAGGGCGCCACGATCGAGTCGGTCCGGGTGCTGAGCAAGACCGGCGGCAAGAGCGGCGACTGGTCCGCCCCGGAGGTGGACGCGTGACGGCCCCGGCCGCGGGGGACCCGGCCGGGCGGGCCCCGGGCGGGAGGGCGCCGGCCAGGAATCCGGCCGGGAGGGCGCTGGCCGTCACCGTCTCCAACCGGGCCTCGGCCGGGGTCTACCAGGACAAGGGCGGCCCGCTGCTGGTGGCCGGCCTGACCGCGATGGGCTTCACTGCGGACGGCCCCCGGGTCGTCCCGGACGGCGAACCGGTGGAGACCGTGCTGCGCGAGGCCGTCGCGGCCGGCTACGACGTGGTGCTGACCACCGGCGGCACCGGCATCTCGCCCACGGACCTCACCCCCGAGATGACCGCCCGGGTGATCGACCGCCAGGTGCCCGGCATCGCCGAGGCCATCCGCGCGTACGGCCGGGAGAAGGTGCCGACCTCGGCGCTCTCCCGCGGGCTGGCCGGGCTCGCCGGACGTACCCTGATCGTCAACCTGCCGGGCTCGACCGGCGGCGTCAGGGACGGCCTGGCCGTCCTGGAGCCGCTGCTCGCCCACGCCGTCGACCAGCTCGGCGGCGGGGACCACCCCCGGCCCGACGCCCCGGGGACCGGGGCTCCAGCATCCGGGAGAGGGCACTGAACGCCGGCTGGCCGGTAGAGCTCCACGAGGGGGAGGTCGTGCTGCGCCCGATCCGGGTCCGCGACCAGCGCGAGTGGCAGGAGGTGAGCCGCCGCAACCGGGACTGGCTGCGCCGCTGGGAGGCCACCGTGCCGCCCGGCCCGGCCGGCCGGGCCGCCGGCCCCCGGCCGACCTACCGGCAGATGGTCCGCTTCCTGCGCGGCGAGGCCTCGGCCGGCCGGATGCTGCCCTTCGTCGTGGTGTACCAGGGCCGGCTGGTCGGCCAGTTGACCGTCGGCGGGATCACCTGGGGATCGATGTGCTCGGCGAACGTCGGGTACTGGGTGGACGAGTCGGTGGCCGGCCGGGGCATCATCCCGACCGCCGTGGCGCTCGCGGTGAACTACTGCTTCCACACGCTCGGACTGCACCGGATCGAGGTCTGCATCCGCCCGGAGAACGGCCCGAGCCGACGGGTGGTGGAAAAACTCGGCTTCCGTTCGGAGGGAATCCGTCCGCGCTATCTCCACATCGACGGCGACTGGCGGGACCACCTCGTCTACGCGTTGACCGCCGAGGAGGTCCCGGAAGGGGTGCTGGCCCGCTGGCGAGCGCTCAGTTCCGGCCGTCGGCCGGGTAATTGAATATATGTTCGAATAAAATATCGATATGGCATCACCGCGACGCCGGACCACCACAAATACCGGCAAAATAGTCGGAGAATCAGCTTGATCACACGACACGCCGCGCCAAATTGCTGCCAGCCCTTCCCCACCGCCCGTACGGTGTGAATCGTGAGCAGTAGCGGCCTTATCTACGCCGTCATCGTAGGGGCCTGGGCCGCCTATCTGGTGCCGATGTGGCTCCGCAGGCAGGACGAACTCAACGAGGCGCGCCCGACGGAACGCTTCAGCACCGCCATCCGCCTGCTGGCCGGGCGTTCGGCGCTGGAGCGGCGGGCAGCCCGGGCCCTGGGCGACGAACCGCGTGACGACGAGCAGAGCAACGACGGTCCTCCCGAACGGGACGAGGCCGTCTCCGGCGACCCCGCGGGGGAGCCCGAACCCCCGGCGCCGCAGCGTCCGGCCGAGCGGCCGGCCCCCGAGCCGAGGGTCGGCAGCGAGCGCCGGGCGCGGCTGCTGGCCCGCCGGCGCCGGATGGTGACCGTCCTCTTCCTGTCCTTCGCGCTCGGAGCGGTGGTCGCCGCGGTGGCCGGACTGGCCTTCCTCTGGGTCCCGGCGGTCCCGGCGCTCCTCCTCACCCTGTACATCGGCCACCTGCGCAAGCTGGAGCGCCAGCGGTACGAGGTGAAGCTCGACCGGGTCCGGGCCGCCCAGGCGGCCGAGCGGCTGCGCAAGCGCGAGCAGCAGCGGGCCGCCGCCCCGGCTGCCGACGCGGCCCCGGCCGAGGCCCCCGCCGGGGCTGAGCCCGCCCCGGCCCCGCCCGCCGAGGAGCGGGCGGCCCGCCGTCCGCACCTGAGGCTGGCGGTCGACCCGGAGCAGGCCACCGTCGTGGTGCCCTCCGCCTCCGCGGTGGCCGAGGCGACCGAGCACGAGGAGTGGGTCGACGGCATGCGCGAGCGCGGTGCGGCCGGTCCGGACTCCTGGGAGCCGGTGCCCGTCCCGCTGCCGACGTACGTGACCGCTCCGGTCGCCCCCAGGGTCTCCCGGGGCCTCGACCTGTCGGCGCCCGGCACCTGGACCGCCGGCCGCCCCACGGAGTCCCGCAACACCCCGCTGTTCGACCAGTACGCCGAACCGCAGGCCCCCGAGTCGCGCCCGCGCGCGGCCAACGAATGACCTGGGGTCCACCCCGGGCCACCCCCCGACCAGCACCGCGATCCGGGGGGTGGTCACAGACCCCCTCCGAAAGGTGCTAGAGTTTCTTCTCGTTGGGGCTGTGGCGCAGTCCGGTAGCGCACCTCGTTCGCATCGAGGGGGTCAGGGGTTCGAATCCCCTCAGCTCCACCCAACGGATCGGCTCCGGCCGGTCGACGAAATCCCCCGGGAGTTGACCCCCGGGGGATTTCGCGTTTCGGGGGCCGGTTCGAATCGTCCGTCGTTTCCGAGGGGCGACTGTGGGGTGGATCACATCGCCTTTCCGGGCCCGTTTCTGACGCGGGTTGGGACTCGGAGGGTCCGGCCCCCTGATCCGGGTGGCCGCCCGTCGGTTCGCGGCGCTCCCCGTGCCGGCCGCGCGGGCCCGGCGGGAGCGCGCCGCGCGGCCGGTCCCGGACAGGCCGGAGGGGCCGGCCGGAACGGCGTCCGGACGGCCCCTCCAGGGGTTTTCGCGGGGTGTTCCTCAGGGGCGGTCCGAGCCGGCGTAGTGGCCGCTCGGGTGGGAGCCCTGGGACGGGACGGCGCCGTAGTGGCCGGGGCGGTGGCCGCGCGGGTGCCGGGTCAGGTTGTAGCCGAGGACGCCGGCCAGCGCGGCCAGGCAGCCGCCGCCGATCGTCCAGTACCAGCGGCTGTTCCAGCCGGAGAACCAGCCGGTGTACCAGTGCTCCTCCTGCGCCACCGGGGCGGCCGCCTTGGCCGTGCCGGCGCCGCCGCCGGCCGGCGGGACCAGCGGGGCCTTCAGCTCGCCGCCCTCCGGCTGGGCGTTGTCGGCGTCGCCCTTGGCGGTGACGTGCAGCCGGACCGAGGAGGCCAGACCGAGGTCCGGCTGCGGGACGTCGCTGACCGACAGCCGCACGTAGTAGGTGCCGGGCAGCGGGTCGCCGGACCACGGCTCGGCCCAGGTGCGGACCTCGCGCAGGGTGCAGTCCAGCGCCAGCGTGGTGGCGCTCTGCTCGGCGGTGGCGTTCTGGGTGCCGGCGGTGCACGACTGGCGGCGGCGCAGCCCGTCGAAGACCTCGACGGACCAGGTCTGCGGGCCGTGCCGGTCGGCCGAGGGGGCCAGGTTGACGGTCAGGCCGACCGTCGGGGTCTGGCCCTCGGAGGCGCCGAAGGCCCAGTAGAGGTAGTCGCCGGTGGAGACGGCGACGTTGGCGTCCTGGCCCGGGGAGAGGTTGACCGCGGTCAGGAAGGAGGTGCCGGCCTTGGTGACGGGCGCCGGGGTGCCGCTCGCGCTGGCCGAGGGGGACGGCGAGGCGGCGGGGGCCGCCGAGGCCGCCGGGGCGCCCAGGGCGGCGAGGGCCAGGGCGGGCAGCAGGGCGAGGGCGGCGAGGGCGCCGCGGATCGTCGTACGCATGGTCAGTTCTCCCGCCAGACGGAGATGCGCCAACGGGCGATCCAGCCGAAGACCAGACCGAAGGCCAGTCCGGCCAGGGTGAGGGTGAGCAGCAGGATCCAGCCGCGGCCGAGGCCCATCGCGGCGCCCTCGGGGGCGGGCGAGGAGGAGGCCAGGTCGACGGTCAGCTCCAGCGGCAGGCCGGGGTCGGCCTGGACGCCGGCCTGCGGGGCCAGCGAGTTGCTGACGACCAGGCAGACGGTCGTCTCCGGCTTGGCGCTGGGCGAGGCGGTCGGGCTCGCGGTGACGTAGCCCTTGGAGTCGTTCGTGGACCAGCGCAGACCGGTGGAGACGACGTCGGTGCGGCCGCTGCCGGCGTCGGTGCCGCGGACCAGCTCCTGGCCCGCCGCGCTGGTGGCCTGGAGCAGCACTCCGTAGTCCCTGGCCACCGGGCGGTCGAGGGCGACGCTGACCGAGGCGCGCAGCTCCTGGCCGGACTTGACCGGGACCTTGTAGACGCGGTGCTCGGAGAACTTCTCGCGGTCGGTGTAGACGCCTGGGGCGAGCACCGGGGCGTTCTCGCACTTGTCGGTGCCGGTGGTCTTGACCGGGGTCACCGTGTAGGTGTCGTTGGAGCGGTCGACCAGCTGCTTCACCTTGTCGGTGAGCTGCTCCTGGGTGCGGACGTCGGTGTAGGTGCCGCCGGTCGCGTTGGCGATGCAGAGCAGCTGCTGGCGGGTCTTGTCGTCGTGGGCCAGTCCCAGGGTGTCGACGACCAGGTGGATGCCCTGGGAGGCGAGCTCGCGGGCGACGTCACAGGGGTCGGGCGGGGTGCAGGTGTCCTCGCCGTCGGTGATCAGCACGACCCGGCGGGTGGTCTCGCCCTTGCCGAGGTCCTGGGCGGCTCCGCGCAGGGCCAGGCCGATCGGGGTGAAGCCGGTGGGCCGCAGGGTGGCGACGGCGGTCTTGGCCTCGACCTTGTCGGTCTTGCCGACCGGGTAGAGCTGCTTGGTGTCCAGGCAGCCCTGGGTCTTGTCGTTGCCGGGGTAGGTCGCGCCCAGGGTGCGGATGCCGAACTCGGTCTCCGGGGGCAGCGCGTCGATCACCTCGTTCAGCGACTGCTGGGCCACCGCGATGCGGCTCTTGCCCTGGATGTCCGCCTCCCGCATGGAGCCGCTGACGTCCAGGACGAGGTCGACCCGGGGGGCCTCCTTGGTGGCGGGAGCGGCTCCGGCTGATGGTTCGTCGGCGTGGGCGGGCAGGCCGAGGAGCAGCGAGGCGCCCGTTATCGCCAGGGCCGCCAGCAGGCTGCCGAGCCTGGTCTGTGGTCGTCGTCCGGTATTCACCCGTCGATCCTAGGGAGCATCAGTTCGCGGTGGCGAAACGAGTCCGGATCGTGCCTCGATCCGCTCGGTGGTGAACTCCGGCGTGCGGCAGCGCAATTCGCTCACGCCGTCCTTACCGGCGGTGGATAGCCTTCCGTGCACAACGGAGCGGACTGGGGGCGCGATGGAGCTGGCGGCGGTCGGCAAGCGGTACGGCCGGCGGGGGCGGTGGATCCTGCACGGGGTCGATCTGGCGCTCGGGCCCGGCGAGTTGGTGCGGATCGCCGGGTCCAACGGGAGCGGCAAGTCGACGCTGCTGCGGCTGGCCGCCGGGATCGAGCGGCCGAGCACCGGGCGGGTGAGACGGCCAGGCCCGGTGGCGTACGTGCCGGAGCGGTTCCCGCCGGCGCTGCCCTTCGACGCCGCCTCCTACCTGCTGCGGGTGGGCCGGGTGCACGGGCTGTCGGCGGAGGGGGCGCGGCGGCGGGCCGGGGAGTGGCTGGACCGGTTCGGCATCGCGGACCGGGCGGGCACGCCGCTGAGCCGGCTGTCGAAGGGCACCTGCCAGAAGGTCGCGGTCGCCCAGGCGCTGCTGCCGCGGGCGCGGGTGCTGCTGCTGGACGAGGCCTGGACCGGGCTGGACCCGCAGGCCCGGGCGGTGCTGGACGAGGCGGCGGCCGAGCGGGCGGCGGAGGGCGGCACGGTGCTGTTCGTCGACCACGACCCGGCCCGGCTGGCCGGGCTGACCAGTGCGGCGTACCGGGTCGGTGCGGACGGCGCGCTGCGGCCGGTCGAGGTGGAGGCGGTGGAGCCGGTGGCGGACGGTCCGGTGATGGAGGTCGAGGTGGACGTCCCGGACGGTGCCCCGCTGCCCGCGCGGCTGCCCGGCTCGCCGGAGGTGACGGCGCTGGCCGGGACGGCGGTGCGGCTGGCCGTGCCGGCCGCGCACTCGGACGCGCTGCTGCGCCGGCTGCTGCTGGGCGGCCCGGCCGTCCGGGTGCTGGCGGTGCGGCGGCGGGCGGAGGGCGGGCGGTGACGGCGCGGATCGGTTCGCTCACCCGGTACCACCTGGAGCTGCTGCTGCGCTCGCACGCCTGGCTGCCGCCGTTCCTGGCGTACGCGCTGCTGCTGGTGATCGGGGTGACGGCGGGTGATCCGCTGCTGGGCGGCCTCGGCTTCGGCGCGGGGGTGCTGCTGCCGGTGAGCGCCTGGTACGTGCGCGGCGCGCTGAGCGCGGAGCCGCCGGCCTCGCGGGCCTGCCTGGTGGCGGCGGCGGGGCCGGTCCGGGTGCACCTGGGCGCGCTGCTGGCGGCGCTCACGGTGTCGCTGGTGCTGGCGGTCGGCCAGGTGGCGGCGGTGTGGTGGACCAGCGGGCCGGTGGCCGATCCGGGGGCGCGCCGGGAACCGGGGGCCGGGGAGGCGGTGCTGGCCGGGCTGGCGGCCTCGGTGGTCTGCGTGCTGCTGGGGGTGCTGGCCGGGGCGCTGGCCCACCGGCCGGTGCTGGTCCACGCGCAGTACGGCATCCCGGCGGCGCCGGCGCTGGCCACGCTGCTGCTGGTGGTGCCCGCCTCGCCGGCCAACGCGGCGGTGCGGGGCCTGGTGTCGGCGGCCCGGACCGGTGAGGTCGCGGTGCCCTGGGGGAGCCTGCTGGCCGCGGTCGGGCTGCTGGCCGCGGCCGGTGGCGGGGTGGCGGCGCTGGCCGGACGGCGGGCGGGGTGAGGGTGCCCGGGCGGTCCGGACGGTGACGGACGCGCCGGGGCGGGTGGTCCGTACACCCGTGCCGCCCGGCACGCCACGCCGACGTTTCGATCAGAAACGGTCCGACTTGTGCATTGTTATGCATTCATCCGTACAATGAACCGATTGGGACTGTTCGTTTGCGATACCGGTGCTTTCGACGGGTACTGCCCCACGTTCGTTCGGTTGGTCCCCGATGACACCCCGTGGCAGGGCTGCCGACGCACCCTCCCCCCGCCCAGAAGGACCGCGGTTTTGGCCAGCAACACCCTCGGCGCGCGTCTGCTGCGACGCAAGCCCGTCTCGACCCTGATCGCCGAGACCGAAGGCAAGGACGTCCCCCCGGGCGGAGCGCCCGAGGAGGGCGGGCGCTCCGGCATCCACCTGCGCCGCTCGATCGGCCTGTGGCAACTGTCCTCGATCGGCATCGGCGCCACCATCGGCACCGGCATCTTCTTCGTGCTGAACACCGCCGTGCCCTCGGCCGGACCGGCCGTCATCCTGTCCTTCGTGATCGCCGCCGTCACCGCCGGGCTCACCGCGCTCTGCTACGCCGAGATGGCCTCCGCGATCCCGGCCTCCGGCTCCTCCTACTCCTACGCGTACGCCACCCTCGGCGAGGGCGTGGCCTTCGGCGTCGGCGTCTGCCTCTTGATGGAGTACGGCGTCTCCGCCTCCGCGATCGCGGTGACCTGGGCCGAGTACCTGAACAAGTTCTTCGGCCTGGCCTTCGGCTTCACCATCCCCGAGGAGCTCTCCGGCGCGCCGGACGCCACCCACTGGTTCAACCTGCCGGCGCTGCTGCTGGTCGCCATGGTCTGCGTGCTGCTGATCCGCGGGGTGAGCGAGTCCGCCAAGGTCAACGCGGCGATGGTGGCCACCAAGATCGTGATCCTGCTGATGTTCGTCTGCGTGGCGCTCACCGGCTTCCACTCCGGCAACCTGACCCCGTTCATGCCGCTCGGCATCGGCGGCGTCCAGATCGCGGCCTCCAGCATCTTCTTCTCGTTCATCGGCCTGGACGCCGTGTCAACCGCCGGCGAGGAGGTCAGGAACCCGCGCCGCACCCTGCCGCTGGCGATCATCATCTCGCTGGTCGTGGTGACCCTGCTCTACATCCTGGTCGCCCTGGCGGGCATCGGCGCCCAGCCGTGGACCAAGTTCGAGGGCCAGGAGGCCGGCCTCGCCCAGATCCTCCAGGACATCACCGGCCAGAGCTGGCCGGCGATCCTCTTCGCGATCGGCGCGATCGTCTCGATCTTCAGCGTCACCCTCGTGGTGATCTACGGCCAGACCCGCATCCTGTACTCGATGGGCCGCGACGGCATGCTGCCCAAGCGCTTCGCCGAACTCTCCCCGCGCACCGGCACCCCGGTCTGGAACACCGTCGTGGTCGGCCTCGGCGTGGGCGCGCTGGCCGCGTTCATCCCGCTGCGGGTGCTGGCCGACATCACCAGCCTCGGCACGCTGGTGGCCTTCTCGGTGGTCTCGATCGGCGTGATCGTGCTGCGCCGCACCCAGCCCGACCTGCCGCGCGGCTTCAAGGTGCCCGGCTACCCGGTCGTCCCGCTGATCAGCGTCGGCTTCTGCGTCTACCTGATCACCGGCCTGCACGCCGACACCTTCCGGGCCGGGGCGATCGCCCTCGCGGTGGCCCTGGTGGTGTACTTCGGCTACAGCATCAAGCACTCCCGGTTGGAGCGGCCGGAGCAGCCCGCCGTCCCCACGGACAGCGCCGCGGGCTGACCCCCGGACGAATTCCGGAGGAAGGGCCGCCGACCGCCGCGGCGGCCGGCGGCCCTTTCACGCCATCGCCAGTCCGGTGTCCGTCGTCGTGGCGACACGGCCCGGCCCCCACCCCTAACCTTCCATCATGGTGAGCACCCGCACGCCCGGCCACTCCCGCCCGCGCGGCCGCATCACCGGCCGCGGCAGGACGCCGGCCCCGACCTCAGCGACCGAGGCGTCGTCCGGCCCCGGACGCCGGCCGCGCGGTTTCTCCGTCCGGCGGTTCCCCCGCCAGCGCGTCGAGAGCACCTTTCCGCCCACGCCCGATCGGCTGAACTCCACCCGGCTCGCCACGCTCGCCTCGACGCGGACCGTCCAACTGCTCGGCTGCCTGGTCGCGGCGGGATGGGCGGCCGCCTTCCCGCTCGTCTCCGACCTGCCCAACCAGCGGCTCTGGGGGCTGGTCGCCGCCCCCGCCTACGCCCTGGCCGGCGTGCTCTGCCTCATCCTGCCGCGCCGCCACGCGGCCCGCGCCGCCGCCTCGGTCGCCCTCCTCGGGGCCGTCCTGGTACCGCTCGGACTGCTCGCCCTGCACGGCCGCCACCAGTCCGAGGTGATGGTGGTCGAACGCTCGGCCCACCTGCTGCTCACCACCGGCACCCCGTACCTGCCGCACCCGGTGGTGGTCACCGACTACAACCCGTACCTGCCGGCGATGTCCCTGTTCGGGATGCCGAGGCAGTTGCTCGGCGACTCCACCGCCTTCGCGAGGGTCGCCGGGGACGCCCGGATCTGGTTCGCGCTGACCTTCCTCGCCTGCCTGCTGGCCGCCTGGCGGCTGCTGCGGCCGTCCAGGGACCGGGCGCCGCTGCTGCCGCTGGCCGTCCTCACCGCCTCGCCGCTGATCGCGCTCGCCCTGGTGGTCGGCGGGGTGGACCTGCCGCTGATCGGGGTCTGCTGCCTGGCCATGGCGCTCGCCGAACGGGACCGCACGGTCGCCGCCGGACTGGTGCTCGCCCTGGCCTGCACCCTGAAGTGGACGGCCTGGCCCGCGCTGCCGGTGGCCGTCCTGCTGCTCTGGCGGCTGTACGGGCGGCGGCCCGCGGCCCGGACCGCGCTGATCGGCGTCGGGGTGAGCGCGGCGGTGATCCTGCCCGCCGCGCTCACCCGGGCGGACGCGCTGCGCGAGCAGGTGGTGCGCTTCCCGCTCGGGATGACGGCGATCCGCACCCCGGCGGGCAGCCCGCTGCCGGGCAAGGTGCTGGCCGGCTTCGGGCCGACCGGCCACGCGATCTCGCTGTCGCTGATGACGATGGCCCTGATCGGGGTGGCGATCTGGCTGCTGGCCAGGCCGCCGGTCTCCGCGATCGCCGCGGCCGACCTGCTGGCCGCCGGGCTCGCGATCGCCTTCATGCTGGCCCCCGCCGGACGCTTCGGGTACCTGGCGCTGCCGGTGGTGCTGATGATCTGGCCCCGGCTGGCGGCCCGGCGCCGGAGCAGCCGGCGCCCGGTGCGGCTCGGTCCGGTGCGGCGGCGGCCGCTGCCCGCGCTGCCGAGGAGCTGACGGGGAGCCCGGAACGCCGCGGCCCGCCCTGCCGGGAGGCGAGGGCGGGCCGCGGCGTTCTCGGGGCCGTCCGGGCTCAGCGCCCGTTGGCCTTCAGGACGGAGGCGACGGCCGGGCCGGCCGCGTCCACGCCGTGACCGCCGCCCTGGACCTCGGCGGCCACCGCGAGGTTGCCGCGGAAGGCGGTGAACCAGCTGTTGGTGGTGGACGCGCCCTGGACCTCGGCGGAGCCGGTCTTGGCCCCCGCGTTGTCGGTGATCCCGGCCATCACCTGGCTGGCCGTGCCGCCGGTGGCGGTGGCGTTCATCATCGCGCGCAGCTTGGCGGCGACGTCCGGCGAGATCTGCCGGGTGGCGGGCTGCTGCGGCAGACCGGCGACCAGGATCGGCTGCTTGAACGCCCCGCTCTGGACGGTCGCGGTGATCGAGGCGATGGCCAGCGGGTTCATCTGGACCTTGCCCTGGCCGATGTAGTTCATCGCCTGCTCGTCCTTGCTGCCCGGCGCCGCCGGGACCTTGCCGTCGGCGTTCGGCAGGCCGGTCTTCCACTCCAGGCCGATGCCGAACACGTCCTTGGCCGTGCTGGAGAGCGTGTCGGGCTTGAGGCTGGTCAGGCCCTGGTTGATGAAGGCCGTGTTGCAGGACACCATGAAGTCCTGCTGGAGCGTGTTGTTCGGGAAGGCGCCCGGGAAGTCGTTCGGGATCGCCACCGCGTTGGTGCTCTTCTCCGGGCAGGCCACCACGGTGTCCGGGTTGATCCCGGTCTCCAGCAGCGCCGCCGAGGTGACGATCTTCATCGTCGAGCCGGGCGCGAGCAGCCCGGTGAAGGCCCGGTTCTGGCCGGTGGCCGGAGAGTTGGCGAAGGCGAGCACCTGACCGGTGCTCGGCTCGATCGCCACGATGGAGCCGGGCTTGCCGCCCAGGTCGGTCATCGCCTTCTCGGCGGCGGCCTGGAGGGTGTTGTCGATGGTCACCTTGAACGGCTTGCCGGGCTTCGGCTCGACGATGGTGAACAGCTTGTCCTGGGGGCCCTTGCCGGACGGGTCGGAGATCACCACCGCGCTGCCCGCGTCCTGGTCCTTGTTCGGGTCCGGCGGCAGCAGCTTGTTGGCGTTGTCCTGGAGGGTGCTCATCAGCGCCGAGGTGAGCGAGGCGCCCTGGATCGGCTTGCCGTTGCGGTCCACCACGGTGGACGGCGGGGCGAAGACCGGCTGGACGGCGATGGTCTCGTTGCCGGACAGGTGGGGGTGGATCACCGACGGCGCCCAGTGCACGGCCGGGGTGTTGTCGCTCATCTTCACGACGCCCAGGAAGCCCTGGTAGTCCCAGACCCGGCTGGTGCCCGCGAACTCGGCGCGCGCCTTGTAGGACATCAGCTTGCCGGTCGGCCCGGGCGTGGCGGTGGCGGACGGCGTGTCGTCGGCGCCCGGCGTCGCGGAGGCCCCGGCGGACGGCTTGGCGGGCGGGGCGGGGGTGCCGGTGGCGGCGGAGAAGACCTGCTGGGTGGTCTCGCCGAACGGGGTGAGGGTCAGCGCGCTCGGCTTGACCTGGTCCCGGAAGGCGGTCAGGGCGGTGGTGGCCGCGGCCGGGTCGTCGGTCAGCGAGGCCGCCTTGGCGATGTCGCCGGCCTGCCAGGCCGTCAGGAAGTCCTTCATCCCGGCGGCGGCCTGCTCGGTGGTCGGCGGTTCGGCGACCACGGTGCGCGGCTTCTTGGCACCGGAGCCGCCCGAGTCGCCCACCAGGCTGTACACGCCGTAGCCGCCGCCCGCGAGGACGGCGATGGACACGCCGGTGATGATGCCGATCTTCGCGCCACTGCGCATGGTGCAGGTCCCCCAGGGGTTCTCGCGGCCGGGCGCAACCGGCCGGGCCGGAAACGCGGTACCCCACCACCCTAGGCAGCGCGGATCGGTGCGTCGTCGAATGGCCCGGGACTTGTGACGGATCTGGTACGAGCTCCGCACCGGGTGCGGACGATTCGCGGGAACCGGGTGCGTGCCGGGCCGGGGGCGTCAGATCCAGGTGGTGAACCACATCCGGCGGCGCCAGTCCTCCAGCGGGATGGTCTGCCCGGTGAACAGCGGGTAGAAGAACAGGAAGTTCCAGACGATCAGCAGGACCAGCAGGCCGGCCGCCGCGGAACCGATGATCCGGCGGTCCCGGGAGGCGCCGGCCGGTCCGATCAGGGCGCCGACCAGCATCGTCACCGCCAGCACCAGGAACGGGACGAAGGCCACCGCGTAGAAGAGGAAGATCGTCCGCTCCTGGAAGGCGAACCAGGGCAGGTAGCCGGCGGCCAGGCCGCAGAGCAGCGCGCCGGCCCGCCAGTCCCGCCGCAGCGCCCAGCGCCACAGGCAGTAGACCAGCGCCACGACGCCCGTCCACCACAGCAGCGGGGTGCCGATGCCCAGCACCTCGCGGGCGCAGTCGGCGGCGGTGCAGCCGGCCTGGCCGAACTTGGGGGACTCGTAGAAGAAGGACACCGGCCGGCCCAGCACCAGCCAGGACCACGGGTTGGACTGGTAGGTGTGGGGGTCGCTCAGGCCGACGTGGAAGTCGTAGACCGTGGTGTGGTAGTGCCACAGGGCGCGCAGGCCCTCGGGTATCCACGGGAAGTCCGTGGCGCGGCCGACCGCCCAGTCCCGGCCCCAGCCGCCCTGCCCGGGGGCGTTGCTGCTGGCGAACCAGCCCCACCAGGAGGCGACGTAGGTCGCGACCGAGACCACCGCGACCGAGACGAAGGCCGGCACCGCGTCCCGGGCGAGCACGGCCAGGTAGGGGCGCGGGGCGCCGGCCAGCCGGCGGGCGCCGACGTCCCAGAGCACGGTCATCAGGCCGAAGGCCGCCAGGACGTACAGGCCGCTCCACTTGGTGCCCGCCGTCAGGCCGACGCAGACGCCGGCCGCGATCCGGTACGGGCGCCAGCCCAGGTTCACCCGCTGGGCGAGCTCCGGGTCCTCGATGCCGCCCAGTTTCGTGGCCAGCAGGGCGCGGGTGCGGTCGCGGTCCAGGACGAGGAAGCCGAAGGCGGCGAGGGTCCAGAACATCACCACCAGGTCGAGCAGGGCGGCCCGGCTGAGCACCAGGTGCAGGCCGTCCACCGCGAGCAGCAGGCCCGCCACGCAGCCCAGCAGGGTGGAGCGGAACATCCGGCGGGCGATCCGGGCCAGCATCAGCACCGACAGGGTGCCGAGCAGGGCCACCGAGAACCGCCAGCCGAAGGGGTTCATGCCGAACAGCTGCTCGCCCGCGCCGATGATCCACTTGCCCACCGGGGGATGGACCACGTACGAGGGCGTCGCCCGGTACGGGACGGCCGCGCCCGGCGTCATGATCGTGGTGTTGGCGTCCTCCGGCCAGTTGATCTCGTAGCCGCCGTGCCAGAGCGCGTAGGCGTCCTTGGCGTAGTACGTCTCGTCGAAGATGATCGCGTGCGGCTGGCCGAGGTCGGTGAACCGCAGGATCCCGGCGAACACCGCCACCGCGACCGGGCCGAGCCAGCCGGCCCAGCGGCAGAGGAAGTACCAGAGGCCCTGCGGCAGCGAGAGGCCCATCCGCAGCAGCAGCGGGGACTGCGGCACGTCCGGGGGCGTCACCCGGGGGCCGTCCGGCATCGGCGGGGCCAGCCGCTCGGTGAGCGTCGCCCCGGGCCGGGCGGCGTAGCCGTACCGGGCCAGGCGTTCGCGCCAGCCGGCCGGCCCGGCCTGCGGTGAGCGGGGGGACGGCAGGCCGACGCCGCCGACCGCGGAGTGGTCTGTACCAGTGGGCGTCTGCGCCGCCGTGTCGCCGTTCATCCGCCACATCGTAGGGGCGCTCTTCGCACGCGTGTCCGCTCCCTCGGAAGCTGACCGAATCGTCACCAAAAGCTCCCGCGGCGGGTAACTGCGAGGATGGGGTCCGTGACAGGAGTACTCGTTCTCGCAGGCACCCCCATCGGCGACGTCTCGGACGCCCCGCCCCGACTGGTCCACGAACTGGCCACGGCGGACGTCATCGCGGCGGAGGACACCCGCCGGCTGCGCTGGCTCACCCAGGCGCTCGGGGTCACCCCGGCCGGGCGGGTGGTCTCGTACTTCGAGGGCAACGAGGTCGGCCGCACCCCCGAACTGGTCGAGGCGCTGCTCGGCGGCGCCCGGGTGCTGCTGGTCACCGACGCCGGCATGCCCTCGGTCTCCGACCCCGGCTACCGGCTGGTCGCGGCCGCCGTGGCGGCCGACGTCAAGGTCACCGCGGTGCCCGGGCCCTCGGCGGTGCTCACCGCGCTCGCGCTGTCCGGCCTGCCGGTGGACCGCTTCACCTTCGAGGGCTTCCTGCCGCGCAAGACCGGCGACCGGGCCCGGCAGCTCGCCTCGATCGCCGCCGAACCGCGCACCATGGTGTTCTTCGAGGCGCCGCACCGGATCGCCGAGGCGCTGTCCGCGATGGCCGAGGCGTTCGGGCCGCAGCGCCCGGCCGCCGTCTGCCGCGAGCTCACCAAAACCTACGAGGAGGTCAAGCGCGGCCCGATCGGCGAGCTGGCCGCCTGGGCGGCCGAGGGCGTCAAGGGCGAGATCACCGTCGTGGTCGCGGGTGCCCCGCCGGCCGCCCCCGAGGAGCTGACCCCGGCCGAGCTGGCCCGGCTGGTGGCCGTCCGGGAGGAGGCCGGGGAACGGCGCAAGGAGGCCATCGCCGCCGTCGCCGCGGAGCTCTCGCTGCCCAAGCGGGAGGTCTTCGACGCGGTCGTGGCGGCGAAGAAGGAGGGGCTGGAGGGAGGCCCGAAAAAGGCGTGAACACCGGGGGTTGCGATGCTCACGCGGAGTCGTACCGTGGAGAGAAGGCCCCGGTTGGACACCCGCTGAGCTGACGTTCCGGTCGCGCTCCCCGGACCCCGCGAGGATTTTCGTATAGGTCTGACCAACGCGCATCCAAGTCTTCACAAGCGGGGCGTCGGCCGGGGCGGTCCGGGCATTTCCTGGAAAGGAAAGACCCAGCCGGGCGAGCGCCCGGCGGGCGCTGGGAGACGGCCATGAGCGATGTTGTCGGTAGCCCCCGCAGTGGCAGCGCACTGAGCACCGCCGGCCTGGCCGGCCGGCCGCACACTCCCGTCGAGACCGTACGGGAGGCCTACTCCTTCGCGTGCCTGCGCTGCGGGTACGGCTGGGAGCAGGCGTACGACATCGAGCACCACGTCGCCAAGGACGGGCACGTCGTGTTCGAGTACCACGCCAACGGCGTCCGGGTGCCGTCACCGCTCCTCAAGCCGACCTGCCCGGGCTGCGGCGGCCACACGGTGCGGATCATGCGCGAGGGCCGGGTCGCCTCCGCCGACCAGGCCTGGCAGCACGCGCCCGGCTACCCCGCCCACGCCGAGCCGGCCGGGGCGCCCCCGGCGGCCGAGCCCACCCGGCCGCGCGGGCGCTGGGCCCGGTTCTGGTCGCGGCTGCTGGGCTGACACCGGGGCGACGGGCAGGACCGCCTCCGGCCGGGAGAGAACTCGGTCGAGGGCGGTCCGCGCGCCCGACTAAGCTTTCCGACCATGGCGGCCACTGCAGACCACAGCACCACCGGGGCGAGCGCCCCGGCGTACTACGTTTCCACCCCGATCTACTACGTCAACGATCGCCCGCACCTGGGCCACGCGTACACCACCGTGGCGGGCGACGTCCTCACCCGCTGGCACCGCCAGCGCGGCGAGAAGGTGTGGTACCTGACCGGCACCGACGAGCACGGTCAGAAGATCATGCGGACCGCCGAGGCGAACGGCGTCAGCCCGCAGGAGTGGTGCGACAAGCTGGTCGAAGAGGCCTGGAAGCCGCTCTGGCGGCACCTGGAGATCGCCAACGACGACTTCATCCGCACCACCGAGGACCGGCACACCGCCCGGGTGCAGGAGTTCGTCCAGGACCTGTTCGACAAGGGCGAGATCTACAAGGGCGGCTACTCCGGCCCGTACTGCGTCGGCTGCGAGGAGTACAAGCTCCCCAACGAGCTGCTCGACGGCGCCACCGAGGACGAGAAGCTCTGCCCCGTGCACAAGCGGCCGGTGGAGTGGCTGGAGGAGGAGAACTACTTCTTCCGGCTCTCCGCCTACGGCGAGCGGCTGCTGGAGTTCTACGCCGCCAACCCCGACTTCATCCAGCCGGCCTCGGCCCGCAACGAGGTGCTGCGCTTCGTCGAGCAGGACCTCAAGGACCTCTC
Organism: Kitasatospora sp. NPDC034533; assembly: GCF_055575155.1. Taxonomy (NCBI): domain Bacteria; kingdom Bacillati; phylum Actinomycetota; class Actinomycetes; order Kitasatosporales; family Streptomycetaceae; genus Kitasatospora; species Kitasatospora sp. NPDC034533. The sequence continues at coordinate 6,743 of NZ_JBVITE010000056.1, read as the reverse complement.
GATCTCCCGCTCCACCTTCAACTGGGGCGTTCCGCTGCCCTGGGACGAGAAGCACGTCCTGTACGTGTGGGTGGACGCGCTGCAGAACTACATCACCGCGGCCGGCTACGGCAGCGACCCGGAGCGCTTCGCCGAGCTGTGGCCCGCCTCCGTCCACCTGGTCGGCAAGGACATCCTGCGCTTCCACGCCGTCATCTGGCCCGCCATGCTGATGGCCGCCGGGCTGCCGCTGCCCAAGCGGGTCGTCGCCAACGGCTGGCTGATGGTCGGCGGCGAGAAGATGTCCAAGTCCAACCTGACCGGCATCGCGCCCACCGACCTCACCTCGCACTTCGGCGTGGACGCGTACCGCTACTACTTCCTGCGGGCGATCCCGTTCGGCACCGACGGCTCGTTCTCCTGGGAGGACTTCACCGCCCGGTACACCTCCGAGCTCGCCAACGACTTCGGCAACCTGGCCTCCCGGGTCGCCGCGATGGTCGGCAAGTACTTCGGCGGGACGCTCCCGGCCCCGGCCGCCCACGGCGACGCCGAGCAGGCCGTCGCGGACGGGCTGCGCACGGCCGTCGAGGTCGCCGACCGGAAGATCGGCGAGGAGCTGGACTTCGCCGGCGGCCTCGCGGCGATCTTCGAGTTCGTCAAGCAGGTCAACGGCTACCTCACCGAGCAGGAGCCGTGGAAGGTCGCCAAGGACGACTCGGCCGAGGGGCAGGCCCGCCTGGCGACCATCCTCTACACCGCCGCCGAGTCGCTGCGCGCCACCGCCGTGCTGCTCAACCCGGTGATGCCGGCCACCGCCGAGAAGCTGTGGGCCTCGCTGGGCGCCGAGGCCGCCGGGCTGGGCGCGCTGTCCGCGCAGACCGTCGCCACCACGGCCGACTGGGGCCGGCTGCCCGCCGGTGCCACCGTCACCAAGGGCGAGATCCTCTTCCCGCGCCTCGAAGAGAAGCCGGCCGCCTGACGATGGCCAAGAAGGACGACGACCGGTCGACCCCGCCGCCGCTGCCGGAACCCCTGGCCGTGGCGGTGGCCGACTCGCACACCCACCTGGACATGCAGTCCGGCACCCCGGCCGAGGGCCTGGCGAAGGCCGCCTCGGTCGGGGTCACCACGGTGGTCCAGGTGGGCTGCGACGTGCCCGGCTCGCGCTGGGCCGCCGATCTGGCGGCCCGGTACGAGCAGGTGCACGCGGCCGTCGCCCTGCACCCCAACGAGGCGCCGCGGATCTTCCTCGGCGATCCGGACGGCTGGTCCGGGCAGCAGCGCCCCGCGGGCGGCCAGGCGGCGCTGGACGAGGCGCTCGCCGAGATCGACGCCCTGGCCGCCCTGCCCCAGGTGCTCGCCGTCGGCGAGACCGGCCTGGACTACTTCCGCACCGGGCCGGAGGGCGTGGAGATCCAGAAGGAGTCGTTCCGCCGCCACATCGAGATGGCCAAGCGGCACGGCAAGGCCCTGGTCATCCACGACCGGGACGCCCACGAGGACGTCATCGCCGTCCTGCTGGCGGAGGGCGCCCCGGAGCGGACGGTCTTCCACTGCTACTCGGGCGACGCGCGGATGGCGAAGACCTGCGCCGAGCACGGCTGGTACCTCTCCTTCGCCGGGCCCGTCACCTTCAAGGCCAACCAGCCGCTGCGGGACGCCCTGCTCGCCACCCCGCTGGACCGGATCCTGGTCGAGACCGACGCCCCGTTCCTCACCCCGCACCCCTACCGCGGCCGCCCGAACGCCCCCTACCTGATCCCGGTCACGGTGCGCTCGATGGCCGCGACGCTGGGGCTGCACGAGGACGAGCTGTCGGCGGCCGTCGCGGCGAACACGGCGCGGGCCTTCGGGTACTGAGGTTCGGGTACCGAGGTTGGGACGTCGAGCTTCGGACGTCGAGCTCCGGGCGTCGAGCTTCGGGCACTGACCCGGTCGAACGGATTTCCGGTTCTGAGGAAACGGTTCGGCACTCCTGATCGCTACCTAGGCTGGCTAGCATGAGTGCAGTGAGGGAGGTGGCAATGACCGCCGAGCCGATCAACGAACCCGTCGAACCCGTCGACGATCACCTCGACCGGATGCATGCGCTGTCCCAGGACTGGACGTACGAGCAGGTCAAGAACCTCGACCTGCCGTTCGATTGGGATCTGGTGGACGGAGTCATCGTGGTCCGGGGGCAGACGAATCAGTGGCATGACCAGGTGCGGGACGAGCTGTACTCGGCCCTTCGCAGCGCACGGGTGGTGCCCTACGCGGCCAACGTGGAGCGGTGCGTCCTGCTCGACGACGACAACACGACCAAACCGGACGTCGTGGTGTTCGACAAGACCGGACTGGACGTCTTCGAGCTGGAGTGCCTCCCCCCGGAGGCGGTGGTGCTGGCCGTGGAGGTCGTCTCGCACGGCACCCGGGCGAACGACCGCTTCCGCAAGCCCGGCCAGTACGCCGAGAAGAAGATCCCCTACTACTGGCGGGTCGAGCGCGGCATCGACAACCTCCCCATCGTCCACGAGTTCCACCGGGACGAGGAGAAGGGCGTCTACCTGCCCGTCGCCCAGCACGAGGGCGTGCTCCGCACCTCGGTGCCGTACCCCGTCGAGATCGATCTCGTCGAGGCCGTCGAACTCTGAGGGCCCCCGGCGCCCGTATCCTTGGCGCGTGAGCACCACCGACCCCACCCCTGACAGCCACCTCCTGGGCGCCGCCGACATCCGGGAGCTGGCGGCCGCCTTCGGCGTGAAGCCGACCAAGCAGCGCGGGCAGAACTTCGTCATCGACGGCAACACCGTGCGGCGGATCGTCCGGGCCGCCGAGGTGACGGAGCAGGACGCGGTGGTGGAGGTCGGCCCCGGGCTCGGCTCGCTCACGCTGGCGCTGCTGGAGGTGGCGCGGCACGTCACCGCGGTCGAGATCGACCCGGTGCTGGCGCAGCACCTGCCGGACACCGTCGCCGCCCGGATGCCCGGCAAGGCCGACGCCTTCGACCTGGTGTTCAGCGACGCCATGGAGGTCACCGAGCTGCCCGGGCCGGCGCCCACGGCGCTGGTCGCCAACCTCCCGTACAACGTCGCCGTGCCCGTCCTGCTGCACATGCTGGCGACCTTCCCCAGCATCGAGCGGACCCTGGTGATGGTGCAGAGCGAGGTCGCCGACCGGCTCGCCGCCAAGCCGGGCAACAAGGTGTACGGCGTCCCGTCGGTCAAGGCCAACTGGTACGCCGACGTGAAGCGGGCCGGCGCCATCGGGCGCAACGTGTTCTGGCCCGCCCCCAACGTCGACTCCGGACTGGTCTCGCTGATCCGCCGCGAGCCGCCGAAGACCACCGCCAGCCGCGAGGAGGTGTTCGCGGTGGTCGACGCCGCGTTCGCCCAGCGTCGCAAGACCGTGCGCGCCGCGCTGGCCGGCTGGGCGGGCTCCGCCGCCGGGGCCGAGCAGGCGCTCGCGGCCGCCGGCATCGACCACAAGCTGCGCGGCGAGATGCTCACGGTGGAGCAGTTCGCCGCGATCGCCGAGCACAAGCCTGTCATCGCCGAGCACAAGCCTGCTAAGGACGCCGTGTGATCACCGTACGGGTACCGGCCAAGGTCAACGTCCAGCTGGGGGTCGGCGGCCTGCGCGCCGACGGCTTCCACGACCTGACCAACGTCTTCTTCGCCGTCGCGCTCGGCGACGAGGTCACCGCCTCGGCGGGAGAGGGCGTCACCCTGAGCTGCACCGGCCCGGACGCCGCCGTCGTCCCGCTGGACGACAGCAACCTCGCCGCCCGCGCCGCCCGGCTGCTCGCCGCCCACCACGGCATCGCCGACCCCGGCGTGCACCTGCACATCGCCAAGGCCATCCCGGTGGCCGGTGGGATGGCCGGCGGCAGCGCCGACGGCGCGGCGGCGCTGGTCGCCTGCGACGCGCTGTGGCAGCTGGACACCCCGCTCCCGGAGCTGCTGGAATTGGCCGCCGAACTCGGCTCCGACGTGCCGTTCGCCCTGCTCGGCGGCGTCGCGCTGGGCCGAGGCAGAGGCGAGATCCTGGAGCCGCTGCCCGTCGAGGGCACCCACCACTGGGTCTTCGCGGTCGCCGAGGGCGGCCTGTCCACCCCCGCCGTGTTCCGCGAGTGCGACCGGCTGCGCGAGGAGGCCGGCACCGGCTCCAGCGACGCCGACGTGCCCACCCCGGAGGCAGACCCGGCACTGCTCGCCGCGCTCGCCCAGGGCGACACCGTCGCCCTGGCCGCCGCGCTCGCCAACGACCTCCAGCCCGCCGCGCTGTCGCTGCGCCCCGCGCTCGCCGCCACCCTGCGGGTCGGCACCGAGGCGGGCGCGCTCGGGGCGCTGGTCTCCGGCTCCGGGCCGACCTGCGCCTTCCTGGTCAAGGACGCCGAAGCGGCCGCCGCCGTGGCCGGGGCGCTGCGGGCCTCCGGCACCTGCCGGACGGCGCACACCACGTACGGGCCGGTGCCGGGGGCGTCCGTGGTGGGCTGAGGCCTTGCGGGCGGCCGGCTTTCCGGTGGCCGGGGTTTCGGCGGCGGCCGTGGCTTTTCCGGCGGCCGGGGCGGTGGGAGCGTTCCCCGGCGCCCGGGCGGGGCGTTCCCGCTGGTCGGTGCGGCGAGGACGTTCCCGCTGGTCGGTGCGGGGGTGGTGTCCCGGGTGGGCTGACCCGGTGAAGGTGTTCCGGCGGGGCCATTAGGCTGGGGAGATCGGGGTGCCCCCGAGAGGGGCGCCCGGCCGTCGAGCGGCGGGCCGCCCCGCGACCGCCGAACCCAGGAGCGCAGCACACGTGGCCGTCAACCTCGCCACCATCGAGTCCGTCACGAAGGTCTACGGCACCCGCACCCTGCTGGACGCGGTCAGTCTGGGCGTCAGCGAGGGCGACCGGATCGGCGTCGTCGGCCGCAACGGCGACGGCAAGACCACCCTGATCCGGATGCTCGCCAAGCTGGAGGAGCCCGACGGCGGCCGGATCACCTGGAGCGGCGGCCTCGAACCGGCCGTCCTCACCCAGCACGACTCGCTCGACCCGAACGCGACCATCCGGCACGAGGTGATCGCCGACCGGGCCGACCACGAGTGGCTCGGCGACGCCCGGATCCGCGACATCATCGAGGGCCTCTTCGGAGGCCTCGACCTGCCCGGCTTCGCCGACGGCCTGGACACCGTCATCGGCCCGCTCTCCGGCGGCGAGCGCCGCCGGATCGCCCTCGCCAAGCTGCTGCTCGGCTCCCCGGAGCTGATCATCCTCGACGAGCCCACCAACCACCTCGACGTCGAGGGCATCAACTGGCTCGCCCAGCACCTGCAGAAGCGCCGCTCCGCGCTCGTCTGCGTCACCCACGACCGCTGGTTCCTCGACCAGGTCTGCACCCGGATGTGGGACGTCCAGCACGGCGAGGTGCACGAGTACGAGGGCGGCTACTCCGACTACGTCTTCGCCCGCGCCGAGCGCTCCCGGATCGAGGCCGTCGAGGAGCAGAAGCGCCAGAACATGGCCCGCAAGGAGCTGGCCTGGCTGCGTCGCGGCGCCCCCGCCCGTACCTCCAAGCCGCGCTACCGGATCGAGGCCGCCAACGCCCTGATCGCGGACGTGCCGGAGCCGCGCGACAAGTCCGAGCTGATGAAGTTCGCCAACGCCCGGCTCGGTAAGACGGTCTTCGACCTGGAGAACGTGACCGTCAAGGCCGGTCCGAAGCTGCTGCTGGAGAACCTCACCTGGCAGCTCGGCCCCGGCGACCGGATCGGCCTGCTCGGCGTCAACGGCGCCGGCAAGACCTCGCTGCTGCGGGCGATGCGCGACGCGTACGCCTCGGAGGGCGACGTCCAGCCGGCCTCGGGCGTGATCAAGGTCGGCAAGACCGTACGACTGGCGTACCTGTCCCAGGAGGTCGCCGAGCTGGACCCGGCGACCCGGGTGCTCCAGGCCGTCGAGCAGGTCCGCTCGCGGGTCGACCTCGGCAAGGGCCGGGAGATGAGCGCGGGCCAGCTGTGCGAGCAGTTCGGCTTCGGCAAGGACAAGCAGTGGACGCCGGTCGGCGACCTGTCCGGTGGCGAGCGGCGCCGGCTCCAGCTGCTGCGGCTGCTGATGGACGAGCCCAACGTGCTGTTCCTGGACGAGCCGACCAACGACCTGGACATCGAGACGCTCAACCAGCTGGAGGACCTGCTCGACGGCTGGCCGGGCTCGATGATCGTCATCAGCCACGACCGCTTCTTCATCGAGCGCACCACGGACACCGTCCACGCGCTGCTCGGCGACAGGAAGATGCGGATGCTGCCGAACGGCGTGGACGAGTATCTGGAGCGCCGGGCCCGGATGGCTGCCGCAGCGGCCGCCTCCGCTGCTTCGGCCGCGGCTCCTTCGGCGGCCTCGGCGGGGACTCCCGCTGCCGCTGCCGCTACCGGGCTCTCCGGCGGGGACCTGCGGGCGGCGAAGAAGGAGATGCAGAAGCTGGAGCGGCAGATCGCCAAGCTGGACGAGAAGGAGTCCAAGCTGCACGCCCAACTCGCCGAGCACGCCGCCGACTTCTCCAAGGTCGCGGAGCTGGACGCGCAGCTGCGCGCGGTCCGGGAGGAGAAGGAGGAGCTGGAGATGAGCTGGCTGGAGCTGGCCGAGCAGGTCTGATCTCTTCTTGTCTCTTCTTGGTGAGTTGGCGACTTGGCGGGTTGGCGGGTCCGGCTAGTACTGCAACGGTGCTTACCGTGACGTTCGTTGGGTTCGCTCGTTGGGCTGTTCATGGGTGGGGACATATCCGAGGTCGATGCTCGTTTCTG